>JAYUAK010000095.1:0-5461 GCA_043741335.1 Actinomycetota bacterium | reverse complement strand
TTGCCGGCTCGGGCCTCATCTTCGAAGACGCCGGCAAGCACGAACTGAAGGGCGTCCCCGACCGCTGGCACCTCTATCGGGTCGTCGACTGAGTCGCCCCTCGACCTCAGCATCGAGATCCGAGCCGGTGCACACACCGGATGAGTGCATACCTATCGAACGGCAAGATTGGTGGCCTCACCGCGAGCATCAGTGCTCGGGTCGCCGCGATGTCCGCGTCTTCGGTTAGGTAGCCATTCGACCTAACCCATGATCAGACCTCTGCCTCCCGAAACGGCCGACAGGCCGATCCCCGATGCGCCCGCGCTCCGTACCTTCGTGGCATGGACAACGAGACGCGCGATCCCAGACGCGTTTGTCTGCACCCAGAGTGCACGACCACGCTGTCGGTCTACAACGTCGACTACCTCTGTTTCACCCACGCCGACGAGCGATCGCGGGCTCGTTTCGACCGCAGGTTCCAGCCGAGGATCACCAGCGCAGCTCGTCACGGCCAAGACGAGAAGGGCGACTGCTTGCTGCGGACCATGACGAGACTGTGGGACACGACGGGATGAGGCTCTCGACGCCGCTCGAGTACGTGCGCGATGACATCGCGAGCGTGCTGCTTGCCGGCTCCGACGCCGGCCTCGAGACGCTTGGTGAGCTCGCAGAGCTGTTCGAGCCCGCCCACGCGGAAGTCTTGCTCGAGTTGGCCGAAAGACTCGGCTTTACCGCCGACACCTTCGCCCTCGACGTGTTGTGGAACTGGGGCTAGCATCGTGGACCAAGAACAGATCCGCGCGACATGGGACGAGGTGTCGCCGTTCGCGACGGCACCTGCAGCTATCAACATCCCGTACTTGCGAACCGAGGGACCCGTGCGGTTCCTGCTCCTGTCGGGCGAGCTGGACGACGGCAGCTGGGGGCTGGTCGGTGCGTTCTGGCTCTCGATCGATGGCGGGCGGGGCGGGTTCATCGTCTCCCCAGAGGCGCTGTGGCGAGGGAGCGAGATGGTCCGTAGCTATCGCGGGGCGCTGGCCCGTGGCTGGACCGAGGGCACGATCTACGCGTACTGGGACGGTCTAGCCGGCAGCGTCGACACGTTCATGGTCGACCCTTCGAAACAAGCGGAGAGTCTTTTCGAGGTCGCCCGGCTCGTAGAGGCGATCTAGGATCCCGATTCGACGAGCTCGCCACGCTCCGTCGGCGTGTGTTCGCGCAGTCGGCTCGGGAGTGTTGGCGCTGGTCGCGTGTGGGGTACGTAAACCCTGATCGATCGCCGCCCGCCAACAGCGGGAGCGCGAGAGCCAGGGCCACGAGCATGCGAAGTCGGGTCTTCACGGGCGCTCCAGTCGTTCGGCCAGGGCACCTATCACGACAGCGCGCGAAGCCTGTGATTCCTCGATGTCGATGAGCAATTCGGAGAAGGTGCGAGACCGGCTATCCGCGAAGAACGACAGACACGCGCCGGGCTCGGCACCCGATCAGGATCGAACGATGCCCAGCGCCCGCTCGATCTCGTCCGCTTCCATGATGAGGTCCGCGCTCGCCCCGCCGGCGGCCTCGAGCACCCGGATCGCTTTCGAGATCCACCACGGGGCCGGGCATCGTCGGAATGCGTCGGCTGCCCGGCCGGCGGCAGATACGGCGGCGTCCGTGTTCCCTTCGGCGAGCCGGAGGTTTGCTTCGATCAGCGAGTGGGTTCCCCTCGCGAGGGGTGTCGTCAAAGGGTGCGTGTGCCATCTCGACATTGCCTCGAGGAACGTCCTGACCGCTTCCACGTCGCCGTGTGAGAGCCAGGCGAGGGTGATCGTTTCGGCCGCATCCCAGGTGCTGCCGAACGCCTGGGTCTCGTCCCAGACCCCGAGCACGTCATCGAGCGCGGGGGCCTCCGCGGCTGTCAGCCCGGCGGCGGTCAAATGCAGGTAGACCGCGCCATGCATGAACTTGCCATACGGCGAGGGCGGGAATATCGATTCGTGTTCGCGGAACCAGCGGTCGGCGTGCTCGAGCACGTCTCGCCGGTCCCGGGCATGCGCAATAGCAACGAGGACGAACCAGGTGCGGACGGCCGCGCGATGGTACGCGTTGCGCTCGGCCACCTCGATTGTGCGTAGTCCAACCTCCCACGCCCGATCCCAATCACCGCTCACGAAGCCCGCCTCCGCCCGCGCGGAGTCAATCCAGGCGGTCTGCTCGCGGAGGCCGTGTGCCTCGGCGACCTTGGCGGCCTCGTCGAGGAGCGGCCAAGCCTCGTCGACACGGTCCTCGATGAGCATCGCCGCATCGACGCGCATCGTGTGGACCACCCTTTGCCAGTTACCGAGGTCGCGGGCCAGCCGGATCGCCTCGCGATCGTGCTCGAGCATCCGATCGAGGCCGATTTCCCCCACTTCGACGAGCAGGTTATAGAGGCTGTGCGATATCTCGAGCTCAAGCGCTCGCTCACCGTGCGCTCGCGCCAAAGCGACCGCTCGCTCGAGATCCCGGCGAACCTCTTCGGGCTTGAGGGCGAACATCATCGTGCTCCATGCCCGGAGGTACAGGAGGCGCGCGGTCTCGACGTCGTCTCCTTCGCCGATGACCCGGAGTCCGTCTTCGGCCAGTCCCGACCCTTCCTCGAATCGCAACTGCTGATTCCACACCATTCCCAGCGCGGCCAGTGCTCGGGCGTAACCCGCCCGAGCCGTTCGCTTGGCATCCGCCGACAGGGAGTCGTCCTCCATCGCGCGGCGGTAGAACTCGGCCGCGTGCTCCAGGGCCTTTCCTCCCTCATCCATATCTGCCGCGAACGCGGTGGCGTCGCCCAATCGCTCCCATCTCCGGCCGAGATCCAAGTGCTCGTTCTCAGTGGTGAGGTCCAACGCGCGGCGAAAGAGCATGCGGGCGGCATCGTGCGCGGCCACCGACAGCGCCGCCTCCGCGGCCCGCTCGAACCAGCCGGCGGCGAGGATGCGCGCCTCCTCCCGGCTCAGGCCCTGGTCCACCTCCTTGGCCAGGGCCGGAGCTGATTCGAGAGCGCTGGCATAGTGCGTGGCGATCAGTTCCGCCACCTCGTCATGCCGTGCGCCCGCCGCCTCTCCCAGCCACCTGGCCAATCGCGCGTGCAGCCGGGATCGTTCTGCTCGGGCCAGGCTGGCGTAGCTCGCGTCGCGCAGCAGCGCATGGCGATAGGCGTAAGCCGGGCCGAGCAGTGGGTCGGGAGGAACGCTGCCCAGGAGCGCCCTTCGGACGAGCGTCTCAACGGCTTCGCCCGAGTCGGGCACCCCGAGGGGATCGAGGGCTCCCACCGGGAACCGGCGGCCGGCCACGGAAGCACGACGGGCGACCTGGCGGGGGGCTGGCGGGAGGTCGTCGAGCTGCCCCGCGTAGATGGCCTGAACGGTGGCGGGCAAGGGCACATCCGACGGGGCCGCCACCAGTCGCCAGACGCTGCCGACTTGCGCCAGCGTTCCCACGCTTATCCAAGTCCGGAGGAGTTCCTCGACGAACAACGGATTTCCATCCGAACGCTCGACCAGCCGCTCCTCGAGCTCACGCGACAGCGCGTCGCCGACGAGGGCGCGGATCAGTAACCCCGTCCGGCCCGCGCTCAGCGGCTGCAGGTGCAGGGCCGACACGCCGTTCTCGGGATCCGGTTCACACCATGAGGGGGAGCGATCGAGGAGCGACGGTCGGGTGGTGGCCAGGACCAGCCGACCCGCTGGGCTTGCGGTTCGGCCGGCGAGATCGAGGAAGGCGAGGACGTCGCCGCCGGCCCAGTGCACGTCCTCGACCAGCCAGAGTTGCACGGCATCTCCTGCCAGGGCGTCGAGGGCCTCGATCCAGGCCAGGAACAACGCCTCCCGATCCCCGACCAGCTCGATGGAGGGCGCTGCTTCCTCGGAAGGCGGGGCGATCACGGCAAGCATCTGCTCGGTCACGACGGCCGCCCGGCCCTCCGCCACTCCCGCCTCCCGAAGACGTTCGCCCAACAGCTCGCCTGCGCGGCCGGGGATGCCCTCCCGGAAGTCGAGCCCGGCGCCGGCCAAGGCGGCCAGGGCAAGCTGGGCGATGGGCTGGTACGGGGCCACGACATCCGGGCGCAACCGGGCCCGCCACTCGGCGCCTCGCTCGGGTCGGGCCTCGGTCGAGCGCCTGGTGAACTCGTCGACCAGCCGCGTCTTACCGACGCCGGGGAGAGCCACGATGACGAACCGCTGGGAGCGGTGAGACCGGACGCGGACCAGGGCCTGGTCGAGCAGGGCCACCTCCTCGTCGCGGCCGATGGTCGGCGCGCGAAGCTGCCCCATGGCCTGCTCCCGGGAACGATGGGGCAGGACGCCGACCGCATGCCAGGCGCGAACCGGCTCGGCCTTCCCCTTGAGGTCCAACGGCCCGGCCGGCTCGAGCTCGATGGAATCGGCCACCGCAAGCGCCGTGGTCTCGCCGATCAAGACGCCACCCGCAGGGGCCGCGGTCTGGAAGCGAGCGGACGTGTTGACCACGTCGCCGGTGACCCGGCCCTCGTCGGGGCCGGACTCCGCGTGAACGACCTCCCCCGTGTTGACACCGACCCGGAGCCGAAGTTCGCCCTCCTCCAGCCACACCCGGGCCGAGAGCTGCTGGACGGCGTTCGTCAGGGCCAGTCCCGCGCGTACCGCTCGTTCGGCGTCGTCGTCCCGCGTGCGGGGAGAGCCGAACACCGCCATGGCCGCGTCACCGATGAACTTCTCGAGGCGGCCGCCGTACCGGCCGATAGTCTCTCGCACCGCGGAGAAATAGGCGTCCTGGACGGTGGCCACGTCTTCGGGGTCGAGCCGTTCGGACAGCGTGGTGAACCCGACGAGGTCCGCGAACAGAACGGAGACGATCTTCCGTTCGAGGGCGGCCGGGGCCTCGGCTCCCCCGCCTTCTGAGTCCCGGTCCGTCCGCAGGTGATCTTCCATGGACCTGACTCTAGTTCCGGTCCGCGGCGCGGCGGAAGCCCCGGACGGACCCCGGTGACCGGGCGACTAGAATCCGGCCAGTGCCAGCCATCATCCTGGTAGGGATCTAATGGGGGATGAGGGCAAGGCGGCGCGCGCGAGCGCTACGCCGCCGACAACGACGACTTCGACATCGACGCACCGGCACACGTCTCGGCGCTGCGTGCTGTAGCGTCCCGACCGCCGACGCGCTACCTTCCACCCTCCCGCGCGCGGACATGCGGCGTTCATCCGCCCGGCGCGCCACCCTAACGTTCTCGGGTCTCGGGTGCGCCGGGCGGACCCATGTCCAGGGGTCACTCCCTGACATTCCGACATCACGTTGCGCCCCGCCAACCATAAGAGAAACGAAAGGCCGCAACCCGCCGGCGGGGGCCCGCCGATCCCGGGCGCGCCTCGGCGCGCGTGACGGTGTGAAGCGTGCTGGGTTCGGTAGAGACTTTCATCCTTTGATTTCCGCCTCCTGGTTGGAAGCGTAGAACATGTCCTCGAACTCCGATGGTGGCACGTGC
>JAYUAK010000094.1:0-5474 GCA_043741335.1 Actinomycetota bacterium | reverse complement strand
CATAGCCGTCCATCAGCGGCAGCATGAGGTCCAGGACGACCGCGTCGGGGAGCTCGCCGACGGCAAGTGCCAGACCGCCTTCGCCATCGGCAGCCTCTAAGACGTCGTGACCGGCATGCTGCAGGTTGACCCTGCAGAGCAGGAGCACATCTGGCTCGTCATCGATCACGAGCACGCGGGCCATGGTTTCCGTCACCGCTCCTTCCCGGGCGTGTGTATGGAGTACTTGCCTACGGTGGTTGTCGGCCGATAAGGGGATGGTGTGGATACCTGGAACCAGGGAGTTGCGTACCTGTGGCATCTCGCGTTCGGCGCGTTGACGGACCCCTCAACCCCCCATAGGCTGGCCTGGAAGGGCGGTCGACGTGCTGAAGGTCTCGCAGAAGCTCGAATACGCCATGCGCGCGATGATCGAGCTTGCTCAGCGACGTGAGGAGGGCAACTTGGTCCCCGCTCGCGAGATCGCCGAGCGTCAGCAGATCCCCTTGCGATTCCTGGAGCAGCAACTCGGCGCGCTTTCGAAGGCCGGACTCGTCGAGAGCTTCCGGGGCGCAGGAGGAGGGTGTCGCATCGCGAGGGAGCCTTCTGAGATCACGATCGCGCAGATCGCCGACGCGATCGAGGGCCAGATCTTCCCGATGTTCTGCCTGGAGCCGTCGGATCACACGTGCTTCCAGGATTCCCAGTGCGGGCTGCAGGGGTTCTGGGCCGACGTCGCGCGGGCCGCTCAGAAAGTGTTCGATGAAACGACGGTGGCGGACCTGTCGGCCCGCCACCAACGGATGACCCCGGGGCCGGTACTGATCGCCCCGGAGACGCTGTTGTCCCGTTCCCGCTGACCGGGCGTTCGCCCGGCCAGCTCGGTTACCCCTTCTCTGCGTCGGCCTTGCTCAGGATGCGCGTGAGCTTCGTGCCGCAGACCGGGCAGGCGCCCTGTGCGGCAGGGCGGCCGTTCTTCAGGGTGACGATCTGGCCCTCGAACGTCCGCTTCTCACGGCACTTCATGCAGTAGCCCTCGTATTGCGCCACCGCCTGCCTCCTTCCCCGTACGCTTCGAGGCCGCCTCGAACGGCGGCCTCACACACGATGTTGAGGCCGGGGGGGCCCCGTTGCAAGCACTTCCGGCGCTCGCGTCGGGTCGCGCTTCGAGAGGTTCCTGCGTACGATGCAGCCCATCCGCGGAAGCGAAAGGTGTGGATCGACGTGACCGACGCTGAGCAGAACATCGAAGCGCTGCTCTCGGAGAAGCGTGTGTTCGAACCGCCGCCGGCCTTCGTCGACCGCGCGATCGCCTCGGATCGGTCGCTCTACGATCGCGCCTCGGTCGACGCGGAGGGGTTCTGGGCGGAGCAGGCGGAACGGATCTCGTGGTTCCGCAGGTGGGATCAGGTGATGGAGTGGACGCCACCCTGGGTCAAGTGGTTCACCGGCGGAACGCTGAACGCTTCGTACAACTGCCTCGACAGGCATGTCGAGGCAGGTGGCGGAGACAAGGTTGCGTATCACTGGGAGGGCGAGCCCGGCGACACGCGCACGATCACCTACCGGGATCTCTACGAGGAGACCTGTCGATTCGCGAACGCCCTCAAAGCACTCGGCGTCAAGCGAGGGGACCGAGTCGCAATCTATCTCGGAATGATCCCGGAGCTGCCCGTTGCGATGCTCGCCTGCGCGCGCATCGGAGCGCCCCATTCCGTCGTCTTCGGTGGATTCTCCGCCGAGTCGCTCAAGGACCGGATCAACGACGCAGAGGCGCAGGTGTTGATCACCGCCGACGGGGGGTACCGACGCGGTCAGGTCGTTCCGCTCAAGGAGAACGCCGATCAGGCGCTGAGGGAATGTCCCTCGATCCAACACGTGGTCACCGTTCGTCGAACCGGTGGAGACCACACGTTCACCCCGGGCCGCGATCACTGGTACCACGAGCTGGTCGCCGCGCAGTCTGCCGAATGCCCGCCGGAGGAGATGGACGCCGAGGACTTCCTCTATCTGCTCTACACGAGCGGCACCACTGGGAAGCCGAAAGGGATCGCGCACACGACGGGCGGTTACATGACGCAGGTGGCGGCCACGCACAAACTCATCTTCGACATCCACGACGACGACGTGTTCTGGTGTGCCGCCGATATCGGGTGGGTGACTGGGCACTCGTACATCGTCTATGGACCGCTCGCGAACCACACCACCGGGATCATCTACGAAGGTGCGCCCGACTGGCCGGACAAAGATCGGCTCTGGGCGATCGCGGAGAAATACCGGGCAACGATCCTCTACACGGCGCCGACGGCCATCCGCGCGTTCATGCGGTGGGGAACGCAGTTCCCGAACATGCACGACCTGTCTTCACTCCGGCTCCTCGGGTCCGTCGGAGAGCCCATCAACCCGGAGGCGTGGATCTGGTACTGGACGTTCATCGGGGGCGAACGCTGCCCCGTCGTCGACACGTGGTGGCAGACCGAGACCGGCGCGATCTTGATCACGCCGTTGCCAGGTGTCACGCCGCTGAAGCCCGGTTCGGCGACGAACCCGTTCCCCGGCATCGAGGCCGACATCGTCGATGAAGCCGGGAACTCGGTGCCGTTCGGGGGTGGTGGCTATCTGGTGCTCACGCGTCCGTGGCCCGCGATCGCCCGGACGATCTGGGGTGACCCGGACCGGTACGTGGATACGTACTTCAGCAAGTACGGGCCGGAAGTCTACGTGGCCGGCGACGGCGCGAAGCGCGACGAGGACGGCTACTACTGGTTGCTCGGCCGGATCGACGACGTCATGAACGTTGCGGGGCACCGTCTTTCGACATTCGAGATCGAAAGCGCCCTGGTCGACGACCCGAAGGTTGCCGAGGCCGCGGTGGTGTCAAGACCCGACGATCTCGTCGGCGAGGCGATCGTTGCGTTCGTCACCCTGAAGTCGGAGTTCGAGGGAGACGACGCTATGGCCGAGGAGTTACGTGACCACGTTGCGCAGATGATCGGGAAGATCGCGCGCCCGCACGGCATCATCTTCACGAGCGATCTTCCGAAGACGCGCTCCGGCAAGATCATGCGGCGGCTGCTCCGCGACGTGGCTCGTGGTCGTCCGCTCGGCGACGTGACCACGCTCGCGAACGCCGAGATCGTCGAACAGATCCACGGCATGGTCGAGGCCGGCGCGGGAGAGGACTAGGCGAGCACGCCCGGTCGAGTTGACGGCCGGTCAGACGTGATTGCGGAAGAAGTCCAAGATCAGCTCCATGTGGTGAACCCGCTGCGTGACGGTGCTCGCATGATGTCCCTCCGGATACAGATGCACGTCGACCGACACACCGCGTGATCGCAGAGCGCCGACCCAGGGCGTGATCCCCTCGATCGGGCAACGAGGATCCTGTTCCCCGGCGATGACCAGGACGGGCGCGATCGCTTGGTCGACGTAGGTCATCGGGTCGCGCTCGGCGTAGAGCTCAGGGACCTCATCGGGGGTGCCCCCGTACATCGCCACGTCGTGGGCCTGGATCTCGGGCATCGATGCGTAATGTGCGGCGACCATGTCTCCCGCGGGGATCCCCGCGAAGACGGCCTTCCAACGATCGGGGTGCAGTCCTTCGTTGAGACATGCGAGGCAGCCGCCCCACGACCAGCCGGCGAAGCCCACCCGATCGGGATCCGTGATGCCCTCGACGACCAATGCATCCAGACCAGCGATGATGTCCTCCGTCTCCGGGAACCAGGGGTTCCCGATCAGCGCGCGCCGGAACGCGACGCCGTAGCCGGTGGAACCTCGGTAGTTCAGGAGCGCCACCGCGAAACCTGCATCCACGAGCGCCTGGGTTTCGGGATCGAACGCGTCGCGGTCGTGCCACTCGGGTCCCCCGTGCACGCTCATGATGGTCGGGTAGGGACCTTCGCCGGCAGGGGCCACAACGAAGGCTTGGATGCGCTGTCGTTGTTGGTTCTCGAACCAGAACGAGCGGAACGGACGTCCTTCCGGCGCGGGTGGTCCGCGAGGCGCGAGCATCTCTCGCCCATCCGCGTTCACCGTTCGCGCGGGATGGGCGCTGTCGCTCGTCAGGAACCACACGTCGCCGTCGGGGCGAACCGCAGCATCGAGGATCTCTCCATGTGGTTCAGCGACGAGGGATGTCCGACCGTGCTCGAGCTCGACGCGATACAGCCCGAACGTGCCCTCGAACTCGTGGCGCACCAAGATCGCGGATCCGTCGGGCCACCATCCCACGGGGATCGCGGCGCCCGGAAGATCGACCGCCAGATCTCGACGCACATCCTCCCGCGGCTCCCACAAGGCGGGTCGTTCGAAGCTGCCCAGCTCCGAGACGAACAGGAGTCGATCCTCACCCGACACCGGGCTCCACGCGACCGGGTTGAGGCTCGAACCGTCGTCCGCCAGCTCTCCGATGAGCTCGCCGTCTCGAGCATCCAGGACCCGTAGGCCCTGGTTCAGGATGTCCCGGTCGCCCGAGTGCCGAAGGCAAACGAGACCTCCATCGGATGAGATGCCTCCGGTTCCGGGCGGGTCCTCCCTCCCGACCCCCAGCGGTTGTACGCTCGAGCAGAGGACCCGAGGCGCCTCGCCGGACCGGGAGACCATGGCCAAGTAGCCCTCGTCGGTCACCAGACCCAGGGCGATCGCATCGTTCGCGAACGAGATGCCGGTGGTCCACCCGTCGGCGACCCCGGGTACGAGCGGCGCGGCCTCTCCCCTTTCGAATGGCTCCGCCATCCACCGGCCTCGCTCGTCTCCGGTGTCGTCGCGCCACCAAACGATCCGTCCATCGGGCGTCATGAGCAGGATCTCGACCCCCACGAGCTCGTCCGACACGCGGCGACGGCCTCCCGTCGCCAGGTCTATCGCCCACGCCTGCCACGAGCCGCTTTCGTTCGATCGGAAGGCCAAACGGTGGGGAGCGTCGGAGTTCCAGGCCGGGAACCCCACCTGGGGCGAGGTGAACCGCAGCTGCCATTGGGGAGGGTTACTCACGCGGCAGATGATGTCATGGCCCCCCGCGGCCTTGTCAGCAAGGAGACCTGCCACCTAGAATCGTTAGCACTCGGCACCCGTGAGTGCTAGCAGTCGACAACGCAGGCTGAGAATCGATCAACGAAGGAGGAAGGGATGGGCGCGAAGATCATCTCGTTCGACGAGGAGGCACGGCGGGCCCTGGAGCGCGGCATGGACCAGCTGGCCAACGCCGTCAAGATCACGCTCGGACCCAAGGGCCGCAACGTGGTCCTCGAGAAGAAGTGGGGCGCTCCCACCATCACGAACGACGGCGTCTCGATCGCCAAGGAGATTGAGCTCTCCGACCCGCTCGAAAAGATCGGCGCCGAGCTTGTGAAGGAAGTCGCCAAGAAGACGGACGACGTCGCCGGTGACGGCACGACGACGGCGACCGTGCTCGCGCAGGCGATCGTGAAGGAAGGGTTGCGAAACGTTGCGGCCGGCGCCAACCCGATGTCGCTGAAGCGTGGCATCGAGCG
>JAYUAK010000093.1:0-5479 GCA_043741335.1 Actinomycetota bacterium | reverse complement strand
TGGCGGCCTACTTGGAGTACTGGGAACGTCACGCGGAGCTCTGGGAGTTTCAAGCGTTGCTGCGCGCGCGGCACCTGGCCGGTGACGAGCAGCTCGGTCGCCGCTTCGTGATGAACGCTGCGGACTTCGCGTATCCGCCCGACGGGATCACGGTCGACCACGTCGCCCAGATCCGCCGGATGCGCGACCGCATCGAGCGCGAACGCGTGAAGCCGCCCGAGGCGACCAAGTTCCACTTCAAGCTCGGGTATGGATCGCTCGCGGACGTGCAATTCGCGGTGGAGGTCTCGCTGATGCGATCCGGCGGAGCGCATCCGGAGATCCGCACCAACCGCACGCTCGACGCGATCGAACGCCTTGCGGAGCAGCGGATCTGGGAGCAGAGCGTGGCGCGCGACCTAGGCGAAGCGTTCGTCTTCCTGTCGGATGTGAAGAACGCGCTCGAGGTGGACCGGCGACTGCACGCCGAAGCCATCCCCCCTTCACCGCAGGACCAGACCGTGCTTGCCCGTCGTTTGGGCTACGAGGAGTACCCGCGACAGAGCTTCATCGACGACTATCTGCGGATCACGCGTCGCTGCCGCCGCGGCATGGAACGCGTCTTTCACGAAGAAGCCATCTGAAAGGGAAACCTGGTCGACCTGGCCGTGGCGTTCGTGCTGGCGATCGCGTTCGCCGGAGTGGTCACCGCGTTCACCACCGGCATCGTAGGCGGAATCATCGCCGCGATCTTCGGACAGCCGAGCCTCTCGTCGCTCACACTCGACATCGGTAAAAGCACCATCCGATACGGCGTGTTCCTTGACGCGGTGATCAATTTCGTGATCGTGGGCTTCGTCCTGTTCCTGGTGGTGAAGGCGTACAACCGACTCAGGAGGGAAGAAGAGCCCGCCGGACCGAGCGAGATCGAGCTGCTGACCCAGATCCGGGACTCGCTCGCGAACAGCAGCGCCTGAACTGCACTCGATCCTCGATCGGACTCAACCTCGCGTAGCCCATTTGCCGATAGGTGTCGGCATGAGGGTTCTGGCGACTCCTGAGGCTCGTTCCTACATCCGCGAACGCGGCGGGCTCTTGTTCGTGTGGGTGAAGGCCCCCACCGGCATGATCCGCGGCGCCTTGCGGTTCCTGAAGACCTCGACGGAGCCGCCTCCTGACGCGCTCGATTGGCAGCGGGTCGAAGCGAAGGGCTTCGTGCTCTTCCTTCCACCGGGGCTTCGCACGCCGAGGGAGCTCCACGTGGAGGTGCGCGGTCGGTTTCGCCGGCGCGTCGACGCCTTCTGGGAAGGCTGCGCCTTCGTCATCTAGCGTTCCCGTAGGCCACGTTTCTTAGGCCGGCGGCTCCAGCTCCACCTTCACACCGAGCAGCCTGATCGGCCGGTCCAGCTCGAACCGCGCAAGCGCCGCAAGCGCGGTCGTCTCGATCGCCGCAGGATCCATCGACGGCTCGCCGAGCGAGACGCCGCGCGTGTGCGTGACGAACGGCGCGAACCGCACCTTCACCACGACGCGAAGACCGCGTCGTCGGTCGTCGTCGTTCGCCATGTCGCCGGCTACCTCTCGAGCCAGGACGGCGATCTCGCGACGCACCTGGTCGTGATCGGTCAGGTCTTTCTGGAACGTCCGTTCGCGTCCGCGCGACTTCGGGCGATGAGGTTCGTCGGTGACGCGCGAGTCGTCCTCACCTCGCGCCAGGCGGCAGAGCCACACGCCGATCCCGGGGCCGAACGCGTTGGTCATGGTGCGCTCGTCGGCACGGGCGAGCTCGGCGACCGATCCGATCCCGAGCGCTTCCAGGCGCTTCTGACTCTTCGGCCCGATGCCCCACAACGATCGCGGCGGCAGGTCGTCCATGACGTCGTGCCAGTTCTCCGACGTCAGCCGGAAGACGCCTTGCGGTTTGCCCATGTCGCTTGCGATCTTCGCGCGCAGCTTGTTGTCGCCGATGCCGATCGAACACCACAGGCTCGTTCGTTCCAGAACGGCCCGCTGGACCGCACGCGCGAGTGACCCCGAGTCCTCGCTCAGGACTTCCATGAACGCCTCGTCCCAGCCGGCGACCTCGACGATGGCGGGGAACGTCTTCAACGTTGCCATCACTTCGCGCGACGCACCCAGGTAGTGCTCGGCATCGACCGGCAGGAACACGGCGTCGGGGCACTTCTTCAACGCGGTCCGCAGCGGCATTCCCGATCGGATCCCGAACGCGCGCGCCTCGTAAGACCCGGTCGAGACCACGCCGCGCTTCGTGGGATCGCCGTCGCCGCCGACCACGACCGGCAACCCAAGGAGCTCCGGACGTCGCAGTACCTCGACCGCCGCGATGAACTGGTCGAGATCGACGTGGAAGATGGATCGCGTAACCATCCGTCAAGGATGCCGCAACCTGCCCGATCCGGACGGGACTCAGATGCGCTCGATGCCTCGGACCTCCATCCGAGGTCCGTACTTCGGGGCCGAGATGTGGCCGGCTTCCAACAAGCGTTGCACGCGGCCGCGATGTCCGCGGTAGGGCTCGAGCAGATCGAGCATCTGCTCGTCGTTCCCACGTGCCCGACCGGCGAGCGCCCAGCAGACGACGTTCGGGAGGTGATAGTCGCCGACGGACACCGCGTCGGCGTCTCCGAGCGCCGTCCGGGCGACCTCTGCCACCGTCCACGGTCCCACGCCCGGCAGCGCGCCGAGCCGCGCCTTCGCCTGGTCGAGCGGGAGTGACGCGGCAGCCTCCAGACGGCTCGCCTGCGCGCAAGCGCCGCGGACGGTCTCGGCTCGCCGCCGCTCCACACCCCAGGGGTGGAACGCGAAGTACGGGGTCTCGGCGATACGTGCTGGGTCGGGAGGAAGGAACAGGCCGGACTCCCCAGGCGCGGCTTCGCTCGTCGCCAGGACCATCGCCCGGTAGGCGCGGCGCGCCTCCATCCCGGTGACCTTCTGCTCCAGGATCGTCGGGATCAGCGCGTGAACGACGCCGCCGGAACGGGTGATCCGCACGCCGCGGTTGTGCCGCCAGAGCTCCGCGATCACGTCGTGGCGCGGCTCGAACCCGGAGTCGTCGTCCAGGGCACCAACCAGCCCGGGCGCCGAGTCGAGCGCCCATGTTGCCCCCGCGCCCCATGCCTCGGCCTGGATGTCGGAGCCCAGCGAGCGGAGGTGCAACGCGGCCGGTCCATCGGGCGTTCGCATGGTTCGCCAGGCATCGCCTGCGCCGACCCGCATCGTCGGGTCACCGGCGCCACGACAGAGCGGGAACATGGTGCCCGCCAGGTCGATCGGGAAGGAGGTCGCGATCAGACGCTCTGGCACGAACGGGAAGCGTACCCGTCGCGAACGTCGTCGATCACGACACGATGATCTTGCCGCACATCCCCTGGCAGAGGCCGTTCACCATGGTCGAGTGGATCCGGCATCGGAAGCGGAACGTGCCCCTTCTGGTGAACCTCCGATCGACGGTGGCTCCGTTCGGGAGCGCGCGGTCGAACCTCCAGTTGCCGCCGTACGCGACGATGCGGTGATGGTTGGTCACGGCCAGCCACTCGATGGTGGTCCCCCGCGCGATCCGGGTCAGCCTCGGTGACCAGTGTGGAGACGAGTAGTAGGAGCCGACGCCTCGGATGATGGCGGTCGTCGTCTTGCCGGGCACGGATGCCTCCGCGCTTGCCGAGAGAGCCACTACCAGGAGCACCGATGCCGCCAGCGCAACCAGGATGCGAGAGCGGGATCCAGACATGTCTGCCTCCTTCGCGTACCGCTCGAACACGGGTACTACGCGGGGTGCTTCGCGCGGGATTGCCCGTACCTCGTTCACTCTCCCACGGTCGCGAGGAAGCGTGGCTTACCCCGGGTGCTCGGTGGCCCGCTCGAACGCGAACGCGTACCCGAGCTGTTCGGCGTCGCTCCGCGCGCGACCGATGAACGAGATCCCCACGGGCAACCCCGACACGAACCCCATCGGTATCGTGATGCTCGGGTAGCCGCTGATCGCCGCCGACGATATGTTGCCACCCACGTAGTGATCCCCGTTCACGTGATCGATGACCCACGCCGGAGCCCCCGACGGGGCCACGATCGCATCGCGCCGATGCTCGGCGAACACCGCGTCGAGGCCCTCCTCGCGGGCCAGTCGCCCGCATGTCGCGAGCGCTTCGACGTAGGCGGGATCGGTGAGCAGTCCCCGGGCGACCGCTTGCTCGAACAGCTCCTGCCCGAAGAACCGGAGCTCGTCGTCGCGGTGCTCCTCGTTGAACGCGATCAGCTCGGCGAGCGACCGCGGAGCGTCGCCGCCCACCGACGCGAGGTATGGGTCCAGGTTCGTGTTGAACTCGAACGACAGCACCTCCCACTCGGGCTCCGGCAGCTCCGTCGCGTGGGCACGTCCGCGGGATCCACGAGCTCGGCGCCGAGCGTGCGCATGGCGCCCAGTGCGTCCTCGAACAGCGCGTCCACGCGGTCGTGGAGGCCGGCCATGTTCCGCGCCACACCGATCCGCGCGCCGTGGAGCGAGCCGGGATCCAGCCGGGGGATCGGGTCTATGTCCGCGATCGCAGCGAGCAACGCGGCCGCGTCGGCCACGGATCGCGCCATGGGACCGGCGGTGTCCTGCGTGTGCGAGATCGGGACGATCCCGTCGCGGCTCACGAGCCCGACCGTGGGCTTGACGCCAACGATGCCGTTCATGCTCGAGGGGCAGATGATCGAGCCGTCCGTCTCGGTCCCGACCGCCGCAGTGCAGAGGTTGGCCGACACGGCGACCCCTGACCCCGAGCTCGATCCGCACGGGATGCGGTCGAGGGCCTACGGGTTGTGACACTGTCCGCCGCGTGCGCTCCAGCCGCTCGAGGAACGCGTGGAGCGGAAGTTCGCCCGTTCGGAGAGGTTGGTCTTGCCCAGGAGCACTGCGCCGGCGTCGCGCAGACGCTTGACGACCGTCGCGTCGCGCGCGGGCCGCGGACGCGCCCCTCGCGCCCCTCGCGCCGCTCTGCGTCGAGCGCACCGACGATCGCGAGCGCATCGGGGTTGACCTCGATCACCGAACGGAGCTCCGGCCCCGCCCGGTCGATCGCCTCGATCCGCGAAAGGTAGGCCTCGACGAGCGTGTGCGCGGCGAGCTCGCCGGAGTCGAGCCTCGCCGAGAGGTCGGCGATCGTCGCCTCTTCGAGCTCGAACGTCCCGATGTCATCCATGCGCGGGACGCTAACGCATCAGCCCAGCGTCAACCCGACAGAGGGCATCTCCGTAGGCGCCATCTCCGACAGAGAGAGGCGGACGATCCGATCGGCGTTACAGGTTGAGGCCGAGCCAGACGGTCCATGCCGGGAGGCACAGGAACGCGATCCCGAACGCGATCCACATGCCGACCGGGGGCCGGACCTCACCGGAGAACGAGCCGTTGATCCGGATGAATCGGATCGACACACCGACCATGACGCCGAGGATCGCCACGGTGATGAGCCCGAACCAGGCGAGCGGCTCGGGGAGACCG
>JAYUAK010000092.1:0-5487 GCA_043741335.1 Actinomycetota bacterium | reverse complement strand
ATCAGGTGGCCGAAGTGCTGCGGAACCTGGCCATCCGCGAACGCGAGAAGGGCCTGTCTGCGGGCGAGAAGCGCATGATCCTGAAGGCCCGTCAGATCTTGATCTCGGAGCTCTCGCACGCAACGAGCAAGACCGAGGACGAGGCCGAGATCATGATCGACGAGGTCCTCGACGGCGCCCACGGCGTCAAGATCGCCGCCCAGGCCTAACGCCCAGATCCGCCGGCCAAAACCTTCTGGCTCCATCCCCCTTCTGCCCGACGCCGTCCGGCCTTCGCCGATATCGCTGGCAGCATCTGCCGTCAATTCGACCCAGGCGTTCAGGTCATGGGCTCCGGCGGCCGATGTCTCGTAGCAGGGGCAGGAGGTTCATCTGTCCCGGAGGCCATGGGAAGGAAACCGAGGGGATGGGCGAACCCGCGTCGGAGGGTCGCAAGAGCGCACTGAAAGGGCGCCTGGTCGAGGGCGTCCGTCTGATCTTCATCGCCCTGCTTGCCACCGGAGGATTCGAGCTCGGCGCCGCGGTTGCCAAGCCAAGCGGCCCCCGGACCCTCCTTTACGTCTTCCTGGGCGCTGGTATCGGCTATGTGATCGGTGGCGTTCTGGGACGGCTCACGCTGCGGGCAGTGACAGGCCTGGAGCATGAGCTCCGCCGCACGCCCGCCCCCCAGCTCGCCGGTGCCGTCGTGGGGATGGTGGTCGGCCTGATCATCGGCGCGCTCTTGATGGTGCCGCTTCTGTTCCTGCCGGCGTCGGCAGCGTGGCCCACCTTGCTCTTCCTCTACATGGTCCTCGGCTCCCTCGGATTTCGGATCGGAGCGGCGAAGTACGAGGACATCTTCGGCTTGGTCGGCATGAAGCCGAGGGCCGCGGTCGCGAGCCGCGGAGACCTCCACGTCATCGATACCAGCGCGCTCATCGACGGTCGCGTCGCCGACCTGGTCGCAACGGGCTTCGTCGCCGGGACCATGCTGCTGCACGACGGTGTCCTCCGTGAGTTGCAGTCCATCTCCGACTCGTCGGACCCGCGCCGCCGCACGCGCGGCCGCCGTGGTCTGGACGTGCTTGTGGAGTTGCAGAAGTCTCCGACGATCCAGCTGCAATTGGTCGAGGAGAACGGGGTGATGGACGTGGATGCCGCGCTGGTTCGCCTGGCCCGCGAACGAGGCGGAACGCTCATCACGGTCGACGCTAACTTGGCGAAGGTCGCCGAGGCCCTCAGAGTTCCGGTGGCCCAGATCAATGCCCTGGCATCGAAGTTCCGTGTGCCCTACGCCGCCGGCGACGAGATCTCGGTCCGCTTGGTGAAGGAAGGCCGCGAGCATGGCCAGGGCGTCGGCTACCTCGACGACGGCACGATGGTCGTGGTCGAGAAGGTCAACGATCAGATCGGCACGCAGGTCGACGTCAAGGTCACAAACGTGATCCAAACGACGACCGGCCGCATGGTGTTCGCGGCGCTCGCCGAGATCGACGCGTAGTACTGGTCTCGCTCCCGTCCCATCACTCCCCCTCGTTGACGTCTGCCATGCTTCTGCGCATGGAACGGGCACGCGCGGTCGCAGTGGTGGTGGCGGCCGGAGCCGGAACTCGCCTCTCCTCCGACGAACCGAAGGCGCTCCTTCTGATCGGGGGACGACCTGTGGTCTGCGTTGCCGTGGACGCGGCGCTTGCCTCCCCCGCGATCACCGTCGTCGTCGTCGCGGCGCCTCCGGGATTCGAAGACCGGGTGAGAGACGCGCTTTCTCAGATGGCCGTGCCCGTCGTCGTGGTGTCGGGCGGACAGACCCGTCAGGCTTCGGTCGCCCGCGCCCTCCTCGCCGTCGACGCCGACGTTTCGATCGTTGCGGTCCACGATGCCGCACGGCCGTTCGCCTCTCCGACGCTGTTCACTTCGGTGGTTGATGCGGTGGCGGCCGGTGCGGACGCCGCAGTTCCGGTGGTGCAACTCGTCGATACGGTCAAGCGGGTGCGGGACGGGGTTGTGGTGGCCACCGAGCCTCGCGATGAGCTGGCACTTGCGCAGACGCCACAGGCATGTCGCGCCGCTCTGTTTCGTGATGCGCACGAGAAGGCCCAGGAAGCGGGGCTCGACTTTTCCGACGACGCCGGTCTGCTCGAATGGGCGGGCGCAGTGGTCCATACCGTTGCCGGCGACCCCGGGAACTTCAAGATCACTACCGCGGCCGATCTGGCGCGGGCCAATGAGCTTCTGGAGGCCGGCCGTGGGTGAGTCTCGTGTTGGGATGGGGTTCGATGTGCACCCGCGCGACGAGAGGCGGGAGCTCTGGCTCGCGGGCGTACGGTTCGAGGGCGAGGCCGGGCTCGTCGGGCACTCCGACGGCGACGTCGTGTGCCACGCCGTAGCCGACGCGCTGCTGGGCGCCGCCGTTCTTGGCGACATCGGCAAGCATTTCCCCGAGACGGATCCCGATCTCGAAGGGATCGCCGGACTCGAGCTGCTCGCCCGGACGGTGAGCCTCGTGCGTGAGGCGGGGCTCGAGCCGGTTTCGAGCGATGTCACCGTCCTCTGCGACCGTCCGGCGATCGCTTCTCGACGCGACGAGATGCGTGCGGCGCTCGCAGGCGCTCTTGGCATCGGTCTCGAACGCGTGTCCGTGAAAGCCACCAGACCTGAGGGGCTGGGTCTGTCCGGCGACGGGGTCGGATGCCTCGCCCTCGCGACGCTCCGATGACAGATAGCGGCAGCGGCAGCGGCGGCGCCGTCGGGGGCCGGCGAGCCGTGGTCGAGGCCATCCGCGCGGGCGGCGTCCTCGACGTGCTTGTCGCTCCGGGCGTGCGGGAAACCCAGGGTCTGAGGGCGGTCGCGGAGGCGGCAACCGCGGCGGGGATCGAAGTGCGGGAAACCGATCGGCGGGAGCTCGACCGCTTGGCCCCCGATCATCAAGGGGTCGTCGCACGGCTGCGTGCGATCGAAGCGCCACGCCAGCTCGGCGAACGCGACCTCGCGGAGTTCCCGTTCGCCGACGACGCGCTCGTGGTGGTGCTCGACGGCATCACGGATCCTCAGAACCTGGGTGCTGCAGCTCGATCCGCCGAAGCCGCCGGAGCATCCGTGCTCGTGTCTCGCGTGCGCCGTGCCGCAGATGTCACTTCGGCGGCGATCCGCGCCTCCGCCGGCTCGCTCCTGCACCTGCCGCACGCCCGGGTCGCGAACATCCCTCGCTCCCTCGGACGCCTTCAGGACGTCGGCTTCACGGTGGTGGGTCTGGACGGCGACGCACCGAGATCGATCTTCGAAGAGCCTTGTCCGGATGGACGTGTCGCCCTCGTCGTCGGGAGCGAGGGCGAGGGGATGTCGCGCCTGGTTCGGGAACGATGCGACGTCCTCGTCGCGTTGCCGATGCGCGGTCGCGTCGGCTCGCTAAACGCATCGGCTTCGCTCGCTGCAGCGCTCTACGGCTACGTGCTGCCATCGAGGCGAACCTGAGCAGAGATATCCTCGTGGAGTGAACCCACTTCCTCCGCCGCCACCGCCGCGTCCAGATCTCTCCGCATGGCAAGCCCCGGGAGCCCCGCCGTCGGTCGATCGATCCGACCGTCCGCCCCTCGTAACGGCCGCCGGCATCATCCTGCTCGTCCTGGGAGCCATCCAGGTATTCGCGGGGATCGTCCTCATGACGTTGAGTGCCGCCGCCATCGCGAGCCTCGGCTCTGTCGGAAACCTGAACCTCGAGCGCGTCGGCCGTGGCGTGGGCGCGTTCAGCCTCGTCATCGGGTTGGTGGAGGTTCTTGCCGGGATCCTGGTGCTGCGGCTTTCCGGCGGGGGACGGATCCTCGGTCTCGTGCTGGCGGGTTTCGGAATGGCGGGTGGGATCGGGGGTCTCTCCGGTGGGAATCCGGCCGGCGTGCTCACGCTCGGCCTCTACGGCGTGGTCATCTATGCGCTCTTCACCCACACCGTTGTCTTCCGGGGCGCACGGCGAAGGTAAACTCGCCCGGAACGGCCGGCGTGGCGCAGCCCGGAAGCGCAAGCGACTTGTAATCGCTAGGTCGTCGGTTCGAATCCGACCGCCGGCTCTTTCAGAAACGACCGGCCTCGCAGGGTCGGCCTATTCGTTCGCACTCACGCGGAGGGCGCGTAAGCCACGGATGATGTAGTTGGGCTTCCACGCCGGCTCTTCGACCAATGCCAATCCCGGGAGGCGGCGCATCACGGTTGCGAACGACGTCTCGAGCTCCAGGCGCGCGAGCGGTGCCCCCAGGCAGAAGTGCACGCCGGCGCCGAAGGAAACGTGCGGGTTCGGCTCGCGTGCCACGTCGAGTGTGTCCGGACGATCGAAGACCGCGGCGTCTCGATTCGCCGAACCGAACAGCAGTCCGAGCTCAGCGCCCTTCGGGACGGTTACGCCGCAGATCTCCGCGTCCTCCAGTACCCACCGTTCGAACATCTGCAGTGGCGTGTCCCAACGCATCAGCTCTTCGATGGCGCCCGGTACCAACGAAGGATCGCTGCGAAGGCGAGCGAGCTGATCAGGGTTTCGGAACAGCGACCACCAACCGTTCCCCGTGACGTTTACTGTCGCCTCGTGGCCAGCATTGAGCAGGAGCACGCACGTCCCGATCAGCTCGTCCTCGGTGAGTCGCTCGTCGTCGTCGACCACCTGTGCCAGGGCGCTGATCAGGTCCGCGCGCGGCGCTTCGCGCCGCGCGCGCGACAGCGTTCGAAGGTAGTCGGAGAACTCGACGCAGGCGCGAACCGCGGTTCGCGCCGTCTCCTCCGAAGGATTCAGCTCGTACATCCCGCAGATGTCGGCGGACCATGGCCGGAGCAGATGTCTGTCGACCTCCGGAACGCCGAGCAGCTCCCCGATGACGGCGACGGGGAGCGGCTCCGCGAGCGTCGCGATCAGGTCGAACTCGCCGGCGCCGGCGACCCCGTCGACGAGGCCGTCCATCATCGACTGGATGCGGTCGCGCATCCCTTCGACCATCCGCGGCGTGAAGGCCTTCGAGACCAGCGAGCGCACCCTCGTGTGATCCGGCGGCTCCATGTCGAGGATCCCGCTGCGGATCAGGTGCCAAAAGGGGCCATGCCATCCGGGTTCGGCTGGCCGTCCCATCTCGGCGTGCGTCGCCATGTGGTGATACGTCCGGCCGAACCGCCGGTCGCGTAGGAGCGCGTTAACGTCGGCGAATCGCGAGATCAGCCAGTGGTCGGTGCGCACGTGGTGCCAGATCGGCGCTCGCTCGCGCAGCTCGGCGTACGTCGGATACGGGTTGGCGATGAAGGCGAGGTCTTCGGGCGCGAACGCGAACTCCACGCGCGACACGGTACCGCCCACAGGCCCGAAGGTCCCGCCGGTCCCGGGCGCTTCGACCCGCGCCTCCTGCCGGCTGAAGGCCGAAGCTCACAGAAGGAAGGAAGGGAGTGAAGACGGACACGGAAAGCACGCTCTCGCTGGTGTGCTCTTCTCCGGCACTGACGACAAGCTGCAGGCCGCCGCAGTATTGACCGTGGGCGCGG
>JAYUAK010000091.1:0-12704 GCA_043741335.1 Actinomycetota bacterium | reverse complement strand
TGGAGCCCATCTCGGGTAGCGATCGCGATAGTCTTGGCAGCATGGGCCGGCCTGTTCTGGTTCCTGCTCGTGAGCGGCAGGTGGTCGCTCTATCTGTCGACCCGGACGTACTGGGTCGTGCCGACGGGGGCGGTGCTGTTGACGATCGCGGCCGTCGGGCGATTCGCGAGCGCGCGCGTCCCACGGCCGGAACCGCTTCGCGCCGCGACCTCGTGGACGCTCGGCGTCATCGCGCTCCCCGTCGTGTTGATCCTGGCGCTCCCTCCGGCGACGCTCACGGGCTACGCGCTCGGACGCCGCGCCGGCTTCGTCGGCTCGGGCGTGAACGTCTCGGCCTCCGACATCGCATCGGGTTCTCTGTCGTTCATCGATGTCGCGGCGGCCCAAAGCAACAAGGAAGGCATGGCCGCACTCCGCGCACGCGCCGGCGAGCAAGTGACGTTGGAAGGGTTCGTCTGGCGAGCCGAGGGAGCGGCGGCCGACGAGATCCTGCTGACGCGCTACGTCGTCACGTGTTGCGTGGCAGACGCGACCAGCGCGCAGGTTCGCGTGGTGAACGTCCCGCCGGGTCGGTTCCAGCCCGATGACTGGGTGAGCGTCACCGGACGCATCTACCCGCTCGGGAGCCAGATCCTGGTCGACGCGAGCGAGGTCCACGCGATCCCGCAACCCGCGCGGCCGTACCTCACGCCCTAGCGCAGTCCCCGCACGTGCCGATCAGATCCAATCGGTGATCGACGTCGGCGAACCCCGCACGCTTTGCCAGCCGGTCGAGCGTTCGATCCAGGGTTCCTTCCAGGTCGGAAGGAACGGTCACGTCCTCGACCCTGCCGCAGCTCGAGCAGATCAAGTGGTGATGATGCTCCGTGAGCTCTTCCGTCAGCTCGTAGCGAGCGAACTCGTCGTCGGTGATCACCCGGCGCACGATCCCCGCCTGTTCCAAGACGCTGAGGTTGCGATACGCGGAGCTCTGCGGAGGGGCGGAACGCCCTGAGGTCACGTCGGCGATGGCGATCGGTTTGCCCGCCCGCCGAAGCGTGTCGACGAGCGCGCGGCGGTTCGGCGTGTAGCGCTGGTGGACGGCGCGCAGACGCGCCTCGACGGTCCCATGCAGGTCGATCGCCACGACGGGCATCATACGTCGGGCCTCTCGGTGGCCGGCAGGCGCGCCCCGACCCCTCGCCGCGCCACAGCGACGACGGCGAATATGCCCGCCGCGATGAGCACGATGGTGCCACCGGGCGCGAGTCCCCAGATCCGTGAAGCAGCGAGACCCATCACCACCGATGAGACGCTGACGCCGATCGCCCAGCGGAGCGTCCCCTTGAACGAGTGCGCGAGCAGCTGCCCGCTCGCCACCGGCAGAACCATCATGGCCGCGATGAGCAGGATCCCCACGATCCGCATCGCCGCGACCACGGCGGTCGCCGTCAACACGGCGAGCGCGTTGTTCACGAACCCGACGGGAAGCCCGGCAACGCGCGACCAGTCCTCGTCGGTCACGACTGCGAACAGGACCCGCCGCAGCCCGAGCATCGATGCGACGATCACTGCACCCAGGATCAGGATCACGACGATCTCGCTGTCGTTCACGGTCAACGGTTGCCCGAACAAGTAGGTCAGGAGGTTCGCATTGAGCCCACCCCCCAAGCTCACGAGGACGACACCCGCCGCGATCCCCGAGTAGAAGAAGAGCGCAAGCGCGAGATCACCCGAGGCCTTCTTCCGCGATCGGAGCCATTCGACGCCGAGCGCGCCCACGATCGCGAACAGGAGCGCCGTCCACACCGGCCACACGCTCAGCAGCAAACCCGCGCCGACACCGGCGAACGCGACATGACCGATCCCGTCACCGATGAGCGAGATCCGCTTCTGTACCAGGAACGTCCCGATCATGGGCGCGAACACTCCGACGATGACGCCTGCTGCCAACGCACGCTGCATGAACGTCAGCTCGAAGGGATACGGGAGCGAGGACAACGGCCAGGGCATCAGTGGAGCCCTTCCAGCCAAAGCGGCAGGTCGTCGCGGTGCACGCCCAGGCTCACGCCCTCGGCCGTGAGCTGCGAAGGCGGCCCGTCGAACAGCACCGTTCTCTTCAGGACGACGACTCGATCCAGATCTTGCGCCACCGCCGACAGCTCATGCGACACCAGGAGGACACCGGCTCCATGCTCGTTGACCAAGTGAACGAGCGAGTCACGGAACCGACGCTGGGACTCGGCGTCGATCCCGGCGATCGGCTCGTCCAGAACGAGGAGGTCCGGCTCGGTCGCGAACGCGCGAGCGATGAACGCACGCTGTTGTTGACCGCCGGAGAGCTCGTTCACCGGACGCGACGCGAGATCACCCAGGCCCACCGACTCCATCGCGTGCCGCGCCGCATCGCGGTCGTCCTTGCTGAGAGGCCGCCACCAGCCGCTCCGCGCCAATCGCCCGGTCGTGACGATCTCTTCGACGGTCGCGGGCACCTCCGATGCCAGGGTCGGCCGTTGGGGGACGTAGCCGACGCGCCATCGTTCCCGCAGTCGTCGAGGAGGAACGCCGAGCAACGTCACGTCTCCGACCGAAGGGTCGAGCGAGCCCAGGAGGACTTTCAGCAGCGTCGACTTCCCGGAACCGTTCGGCCCGACGAGCGCCACGAACTCCCCCGGACGGACCTGGAGATCCACGTTCTCGAGCACCGACGTCCGGCCGTACGCGAAGGAGACACCGATCGCCTGGAGGAGCGGCGAGGTCCCGAGTGCTCCGATCGACCGCGTTGCGGCCACGTGCGACTCGTTAGGAGCAGGCAAGGGCGGCCTCAATGGTCGAGAGGTTGTCCCGCATCTGGGAACCATAGTCGTCCCCGGCTGCGACTTCCTCGTCGGTGAGGCCCTCGAGCGTATGCAGGACGGCGGTCGTGACGCCCGCCTCATCGGCCAGCGTTTGGGCCACCTTGGGCGATACGAGATCCTCGGTGAAGATCGTGGTGATCCCCTCACGTTGAACGAGATCCCGCAGGTCCGACAATCGTTGGGCGCTCGGCTCGGCGTCGGGGGCAAGGCCGCTGATGGCCACCTGCGTCAGGCCGTATTCGCTCGCCAGGTACCCGAATGCCGCGTGGTTCGTCACGATCGTGGTGCGCTGGCAATGAGCCAGGCCCGCACGGAAGCGGTCGTCGAGCACCGATGTCTGCTGGATGAATGCGTCGGCGTTCGCGCGGAAAGTCGACGAGCCGGTGGGTGATGCTTTCGCCAGACCAGCCTCCACCTCATCGATCATCTGCGCGTAGAGCTTCGGATCGAGCCAGACGTGGGGGTCGACCGTGAGCCCTGCCTCGCTCCCGGCAGGCGGCTCGACCGTGGGCATGCCGGCCAGGAGATCGACGGTGACGCCTCGAGCATCGGCGACGGCGTCCTGGACGGCCGGCTGGAACCCCTCGCCCAGGTACAGCACAACGTCCGCCGTCGCGATCGCCTCGACCTGATCCGGCGTGAGCTCCAGGTCGTGCGGCTCGACGCCCGGCGCCGTCAGATTCGTCACGTCGACGAGGGCGCCACCGACGGTCTGCGCCGCTTCCTGCACGGGATAAAACGCGGCCACGACCGTGATGCCGCCACCTTGATCATCCTTCGATCCCAGGGGGGAGGAGCAGGCGGTCGCGAGCAGCACGAGCGCCGCCACGACGACCACCGGAGCGAGCCGGAGGGGATGGGAGAGCATCTCGCGACTGGTTCCCGGAATAAGAATCGCTCTCATTACTAGGACAATCTACCAGCGCTCTCCCCCGCACGTCAAGGATCGGTCCCTACGCACTAATCTGATACAGACTAGGTGATGATCGATCGGCGTTCCCGTTGCCGTCTACGAGGCGTCGGACTTCGCGATGCCGACGACGTTGCCCTCCGGGTCCGAGAACTCCGCGTACGTGACCATGTCGGGGATCACCGTGATCGGCGTGACGGTCTTGCCACCAGCCATCTCGATCGCGGCGAGCGTCGCCTCCAGGTCTGGAACCTCGATCACGACGTTCACGCGCGGATCGCCCTCGGCGATGCCGCCGCCGATCCCGCGGTCGTCGGGGTTCGTGTGGACCAACCCATAGTTCATGGTGTTGTCCGCATGGATCTCCCACCCGAACACGTTTGTGTAGAAGTCCTGAGCTGCGCTGCGTTGCGGCCGTAGATCTCGAAATGCGTCACCGGGCTGGTCATGCCTTTCTCCTTCCGTCGTTGGATCTCCCGATGTAGTCGACGGGTGCTTACGCGTCGATATTCGAGATGTTGCCCTCAGCGAGGAAGGCGGATACGGCCCGACGGCATGCGCTCCAGCAAGCCGTCGCGCTCCAGCGCGTCGACGGCTGCGTCGACGCGCGTCATCGGCAGAGTGAGCGCCGCGGCGATCGTTCCGATCGTCGCGGCGCGGTCACGACCACGGAGCTCGCGCAACACCCCGCCGCGCACCTGACGCATCGAGCCCTCGAACGCTGGCTGGCGCCGGTCCCTCTGCCGGGCGCTGCGTTCTTTGTCTCGGCCACTCGCCCGGAAGCGACAGAGGTCGGCCAACGGACACACGTCGCACCGAGGCGCAGGGCGGCACACCTCACGTCCGAGGTTCATCACGGCTTGGTTCCAGTCGCCGGGCGTGTGACGCGTGAGCCACCGATCGGCGGCACGCGCGATGTCCACCTCGGTAACGTCGGCGGGATCCCGACCGAACGCGAGTCTGGCCATCACCTTGCGGACGTTCGTGTCGATGGCGGCAACCGGAGTTCCGAACGCGATCGACGTCACGGCCGCCGCAGTGTATGGGCCGACCCCGGGGAACGATCGGAGGGTCGTTGCGTCGTTCGGCACGACACCGTCGTGATCGCGAACGATCGACCGCGCGGTCTCGTGCATCGCAACGGCGCGACGAGAGTACCCGAGCCCGCCCCAGGCCCGTAGGACATCTGCGCGCGACGCCGCCGCCAGCGCGCCCACATCCGGGAACCGCTCCAGGAACGTCGGAAACGCCTCGTTGGCGCGGCCGGCCTGCGTCTGCTGGAGCATGATCTCGGAGACGAGCACGGCGTAGGGGTCGTGTTCGAGCCGTCGCCATGGATACGCAGGACCGTTCGCCCGGAACCACACGAGCAGGGCTTCCTGGGCGCGAGCGCGGCGACTAGGCTCGACCGAAGGAGGGATCATGGCCACGATCCGAGAGGTGATGAGCACCGAGCTGATCACGGTCGGTCCGGACGCGACCGTGGCGGAGGCCGCCACGGTGATGGGAACGAATCACGTCGGCGCCGCGCTCGTCATGAACGGCGAGCACTTGGCGGGGATCTTCACGGAACGGGACATCTTGCGCGCGCTTGCATCGGACTTCGACGCGGCGGGACATCTGGTCTCGCATTGGATGACGCCGGATCCGTTCTCGCTGGCGCCGGACGCGCCGACGAACGAGGCGTTGGACCTGATGCTCGACCACGGCTTCCGCCACGTGCCAGTCGTGGACTCGGATCGCCTGGTGGGCATCGTCTCCCTCCGCGACGTCACGCCTCGCGACTGAAGTCGCGGGGATCACCTAGAAGCCCGCCTTCGACTCCTTCGGTACCATCTCGGCCGCCGTCTCTTTGAGGGCCTTGTGGACCTCGCGGAACACATCGGCCACGTAGGATGCCGGCTGGCTTCCGCCCGCCGTGCCTCGCACTGCGGAGGCCGTAACCTCCACCGCCTTCTCGAACACCATCCAATCGGTCTCTCGGGACATCGTGACCTCCATCGGCACTCCTTCGTCGGACAGGATCCGCGAGGCAAAGGCTACCTGACCCCGCCAGACGGCTGGCTAAAGAGGGCCGATCAGTCGAAGGCGCGTTCGCCGCTGAGCGCCTGACCCAAGATCAACAGGTGGATCTCGCTCGTTCCCTCGTAGGTCAGCACCGACTCGAGGTTGTTCGCATGGCGGATGACCGGGTACTCGAGAGTGATGCCCGACGCGCCGAGGATGGTGCGAGCGGTCCGCGCTATGTCGATCGCCTCGCGGACGTTGTTCAGCTTGCCCATGCTCACGTGCTCGGGCCGCAGACGGCCTTCGTCCTTCATACGACCTAGATGCAGCGCGAGCAGCGTTCCCTTGTTCAACTCGGTCGCCATGTTCGCGAGCTTCTCCTGCGTCAGCTGGAACCCGGCGATCGGCCGACCCCATTGCACGCGGGTCTTGGAGTACTCGAGCGCGCATGCGAAGCATGCGCGCGCGGCGCCCATCGCCCCCCAAACGATCCCGAATCGCGCCTCGGACAGGCACGCAAGCGGCCCCTTCATCCCGCTCACGCCCGGCAAGACGGCGTCCTCCGGCAGCCGCACTCCGTCGAGCACCAGCTCGGACGTCACGCTCGCGCGGAGTGAGAGCTTGCGATGGATGTCGTTCGCGGAGAGCCCCGGTGTGTCGGTCGGGACCAGGAACCCACGGATGCCGTCGTCGGTCTGCGCCCAGATGAGCGCGACGTCGGCGATCGAGCCGTTCGTGATCCACATCTTCGAACCGTTCAAGACCCAGTCGTCGCCGTCGCGTTTGGCGGCCGTGCGCATGTGGTTCGGATCGCTCCCGAAGTCGGCCTCCGTCAGACCGAAGCAGCCGATCAGCTCGCCGCTCGCCATGCCAGGCAGCCAGCGTTCCTTCTGCTCGTCGGATCCGAACGTCCGGATGGGGAACATGCAGAGCGACCCCTGCACGCTCACGAACGAGCGGAACCCGGAGTCTCCGGCCTCGAGCTCCAGGCACGCCAAGCCGTACGAGACTGCGCTCGCGCCTAGACACCCGTAGCCCTCGAGATGCATGCCCAGCAGGCCGAGCCGGCCGAGCTCGGTCACAGCCTCTTTCGGGAACTCGCCGGCCTCGAACCACCCCTCGATACCGGGAAGGACGTTGTCCGTGACCCATTCGCGCACTAGGTCGCGCATCTGCCGCTCCTCGTCGGAGAGCAGATGGTCGATATCCAGGAAGTCGAGGGGATCGGGCGCCATCATGGCCCGGGTAGCCTAACGCGCCCACCCGTCGTCAAGAGGTGCGCAAGCCCGGCCGATGGAGGGAGGTGGGGGGAGACACGAACACCACGAGGAATACGCCCGGCAGGAAGACCTCCGGTCGCCGCCTCTTTGCGGCCGTGCTGTCGTGCGCGATGCTGGCGGTGGCAACGACCTCGGCGGCAGCTCGGCCTCCCATCGAGACCGCGCGTCGGCACGCCGACGCGCTCGGACAACAGGTGGGCGATGCCCGAGCGGTGGCCGCCGCACTCCAAGCGCGGATCCTGGCGCTCTCATCCGACGTGACGAACGCACGTCGGTTGCTCGACCACCTTCAGGGACGACTCGTGGTTACGCAGCGGGGATTGGCTGCGGCGCAAACCGGGATGGATGCGATCCAGACACGGTTGGACGATCGCGCCCGGGAGGCCTTCGTCACGCTCGGTCCCGGCGCATCGGCCGCGTTCCTCTTGGGAGCCAACTCGTTCACCGACCTGCTGGATCGCACGATGATGCTCGACAGCGTGCAACAATCCGACGCGGCGCTCGCCACCGACGTGCAGGCCGAGGCCGCGCGATTCGCATCCGCGCAGGGTTCCTTGGAACGGGCCACCAGGGAACGCGGACGGCTCCTTGCACACATCGAATCGCGCCGAGGCCAGCTGTTGAATGTGTTCGCCGAGCAACAAACGGCCCTGGAGCGATTGCTCGGGCAGCAACGAACCGCCATCAACGATGTGAACCAGCTGGAGCGACAGATCGCACACGAGGCCGGCGCTCTCCCCTTCGGCGAGTGGGCCACACGGTTCCTCCAGCACATCGGGGCGCCGACGTGCCGCGACAACCTGGTGGTGGTCATGGCCTGGCAGGCGAACGAGTTCACGCAGGCTCGGTGGAATCCGCTCGCGACGACGCACCTGATGAAGCGATCCACGGGCTTCAACGAGGTCGGCGTGCAGAACTACGTGTCGCTCACCCAGGGACTCCGCGCATCGGCCGACACGCTCGCGGGAGGCGCGTCGTCGTTCGGATACGGGGCGATCCTCGACGCTCTTCACCGCTGCGCCGGCGCCATGAAGACGGCGGAAGCGATCCGAGCGTCAGCTTGGTGTCGCGACTGCTCGAACGGCGGCTACGTGACCGAGCTGGTCCCGATCGTCGAGCAGTACTTCGACCGGTACACGACGGTCCACGTCTGAGGGCTCCGAGAGCCCGTGTGTCGATATCCCGTTCGGTCGTTCGTCAGTAGGGTGATGGCAGCCAAGGGGCTGCGACGATCTCGAAGGAGGGCAGCATGCGCTACATCCTGCTGATCTACGGGGATGAGAAAGCCTTCGCCGACATGGACCCCGGGCAGGCCTCGGAGACCATGGAGGCCTACGACAAGTACTCCAACTGGTTGGTCGAAAAGGGATGGATGCGCGCGGGCGACCCACTCGCCGACACGGGTCAGGCGACCACGATCCGCCAACGCAACGGCGAGGTCCTCACGATCGACGGACCCTACGCCGAGACCAAGGAACAGCTCGGTGGCTACTACATCGTCGAGTGCGCGAACCTGGACGAGGCGCTCGAGGCGGCCAAGGCGCTTCCCGCGGTCGCGGCGGGCGGGAGCGTCGAGGTCAGGCCCATCATCGACATGTGAGCGAGGCATCTGAGGTCGTCGACCGCCTCTTCCGGCGCGAGTCAGGGCGAGCGGTCGCGACGCTGATCCGCGTGCTCGGCGACTTCGAGCTGGCGGAGGAGGCGGTGCAGGAGGCGTTCGCGATCGCCCTGGAACGATGGCCTGCGGACGGCGTGCCCGACAACCCCGGCGCCTGGATCACGACGACGGCGCGGAATCGGGCGATCGACCGTCTCCGCCGGGAGCAACGGCGACGTGAGAAGACCGGTGACGTGCAGCGCATCCACGACCTCGAGGAGCTCGGCGACGACATGCAGGAGATCTCCGACGATCGGCTGCGGCTGATCTTCACGTGTTGTCACCCGGCGTTGCTGATGGAGTCGCGGGTCGCGTTGACGCTGCGAACGGTCGGAGGATTGTCAACCCGTGAGATCGCCCGGGCGTTCGTCGCCACCGAGCCGACGATCCAGCAGCGACTCGTTCGCGCGAAGAAGAAGATCGTCGACGCCGCCATCCCCTATCGAGTGCCGCCGCGGGAGCTCCTTCCCGAGCGCTTCGACGGCGTGCTGGCCGTGCTCTACCTGATCTTCAACGAGGGATATGCCACCACCGAAGGGCCGCTCGTGCGTGTGGAGCTCTGCGACGAAGCGATCTGGCTCGCACGCGTTCTCGCGCAACTCATGCCCGACGAACCGGAGGCGATCGGCCTTCTCGCGCTCATGCTGTTGCAGCATTCGCGACGCGACACGCGCGTCGATCCGGCCGGTGAGCTCGTCCTGCTCGAGGACCAGGACCGGTCTCGATGGGATCACGACATGATCGACGAGGGAGTCGGAGCGCTCGACCGCGCGATGGAGCTGGGGAACCCCGGGCCGTATCAGGTGCAGGCCGCGATCGCCGCGCTGCACGCGCAAGCCCCTCGTCCGGAAGACACCGATTGGCCGGAGATCGCGGCACTCTACGGTGCGCTCGCCCGACACGCTCCTTCGCCGATCGTCGAGCTCAACCTGGCCGTCGCGATCGCCATGGCGGACGGTCCTGCGGCGGCCTTGCCGCTCGTCGAAGCGTTGGCCGCCGAGCTCGACTCCTATCACCTGTTCCACTCGACGCGCGCGGACTTGCTCCGGCGCTTGGAGCGCCCCGAAGACGCGGGCGCGGCGTACCGCCGCGCCCGCGATCTGGCCACGAACCCACAGCAACGGGCCTTCCTGCAGCGCCGCCTCGACGAGATCGTTCGGATCGACGGGTAGACCTACGACCTAGCCCGCTGCCCCGCGGTTTCGGACCATCCGTCCGTCAAGGCACTCGGGAGCATGCCCGATACCCAAAGCATGACGGACACGACCATGCCCGGGGATGTTTGGCGTCCGCGCCCGGCACTGGCCAAGGCCCTGCGGATCGCGATCTTCCTGGTGCCGGTCGCGGCGTCCCTCGCCGCGACCGCGGCCTTCCGCTCGTTCGTTGCCGTCCCTCGTGGCGCGGCCCCCAAGCTCCTGTGGGCAACGGGGCTCTTGCTGTGTGCACTCGTCGTCGCGATCAGCGTGGAGCGGTTGGCGCGTCGCGCTCTGCCGCTCGTGACGCTGCTCAAGCTCTCGATGCTCTTTCCCGATCAAGCCCCTTCCCGATTCGCGATCGCGAGGGCCGCGGGAAGCGTGCGGAAGCTCGAGGCGATGGTCGAAGAGGCGGAAAGGGACGGTGAGCAGGTCGTCGAACGTCAGAGCGCGGCGACGGTGCTGACGCTCTCCGTATCGCTCCAGTCGCACGACCGCCGCACGCGCGGGCACTCCGAGCGGGTGCGAGTGTTCACGGACCTGCTGGCCGAAGAGCTCCAGCTGCCCGAAGAGGACCGGTTCCGTCTCCGTTGGGCCGCGCTGCTGCACGATATCGGCAAGCTCACGATCCTGCCGAAGATCTTGAACAAGCCGGGTGCTCTGGACGATACCGAGTGGGCGTTGATCAAGCGCCATCCGATCGAAGGCGCACGCATCGCCGGATCGCTGCTCGACTGGCTCGGTCCATGGGGGACCGCGATCGTCGAGCATCACGAGCGCTTCGATGGTCGAGGCTATCCCAGCGGTCTCGGAGGCAGCTCCATCTCGCTCGGCGGCAGGATCGTCGCGGTCTCCGACTGCTACGACACGATGACGGCTGCGCGTTCGTACAAGAAGCCGATCGCGGTGTGGGCGGCGCGCCGAGAGCTGGCGGACTGCGCCGGAGGCCAATTCGATCCCGAGATCGTGAGAGCCTTCCTCAGCATCTCGCTGCCCAAACTCCTGTGGAAGACCGGACCGCTGTCGCTCGTCGTGCAGCTCCCGTTCCTCGGGCAGCTGCAACAGGTCGGGCTGCAGTCCGTGACCGCGATGACCCAGGGGGTGACTGCCGCGACCGTCGTGGCCGGCGTCACGGCGATGGCCATCGCCGGTCCCGTCGCTGCCTCGGCGCACGCGCGTGACCACGTTCGCCCGGAATCACACAAGGTCTCCGTGACGGCAGGATCGAACGGGCAGGGCAGCGGGCAACCGGGTGGTTCCTCGCCGTCGCCAGCGGTCCCCACCGCTTCGCCGAGCCCCCCGCCAACCTCGCCGAGCCCCAGCCAATCCCCGACTCCATCCGATCCCGGTCAGACACCGTCTCCGTTCCCGACCGAGACGCCGACGTGGGTCCCGACTCCGACGTCGATTCCGACTCCGTCGCCGATTCCGACTCCGACCTCTGTCCCGACTCCGACGTCGATTCCGACTCCGACGCCCGTCCCGACTCCGACGCCCGTCCCGACTCCGACTTCGTTGCCCACGCCGACCTCAGTCCCGACGCCGACTTCGTTGCCCTCGCCGACCTCAGTCCCGACGCCGACCTCGTTGCGCCGCCCCACCCCACGCCGCTCGCGAGCTCGATGAGCGCGGACGAATCCACCCACACGGTCGACGCCCCCGCCTGACCTCCACGACCCGAGCAACGCCCACCGCGACGAGGCCCTTCGGCCTGCTCTAGAGTCTTGCGGGGATGCTCTTCCCAACGATCGACTTCGCGGTCTTCTTCTGTCTGGTCTTCCTCGGTCACTGGCTCCTGAACCCTCGTCCCCTGGCGTGGAAGCTCTTCATGATCGGCGCCAGCTACGTCTTCTACGCCTGGTGGGATTGGCATTTCGTGTGGCTGCTCGCCGGAGTCGGTGCGATCGCCCAGATCGGTGGCCTGGCCGTGTCGAAACAGCAGGACCCGGGTCGCAGACGAGCGGTCATGGGCGTCGCCGTCGCGGCCACGCTCGCCCCGCTCGCCTACTTCAAGTACTACGGCTTCTTCGCGGTCAACGTGACGAACGGTCTGGCCAAGCTCGGGATCCACGCCGGTCCCCCGCTGATCCAGGTGGTGCTACCGGTGGGAGTGTCGTTCTTCTCGTTCATGGCGGTGGCCTACGTCGTCGACATCCAGCGCGGCACGACGAAACCCGCAAGCTGGATCGACGCCTTCCTCTATCTTTCGCTCTTCCCACATCTGGTCGCCGGTCCGATCGTGCGTCCGAACGAGCTGATCCCGCAGCTCGACGTGCGGCGCGACCCGCGACACGTCGACGTCGCCGGCGCCGCGTGGCTCATCTTCGGCGGTTTGTTCAAGAAGGTGGTGATCTCGAGCTTCCTTGCGTCGGCGATCGTCGATCCGGTGTTCGGCGATCCGGCCCGACACAGTGCGATCGAGGCGTTGTTCGCCATCTGGAGCTACGCGATCGTGATCTACGCCGACTTCAGTGGCTACACCGACATCGCGATCGGTGTCGCGAAGCTCCTCGGCTTCCAATTCCCGCAGAACTTCGACCGGCCGTACAGCGCACGATCGCTCCAGGACTTCTGGCGCCGGTGGCACATGACCCTCAGCCGATGGCTCCGCGACTACCTCTACATCCCGCTCGGCGGCTCGAAGAAGGGCGAACGCCGGACCTACATCAACATCATGCTCACGATGGTCCTTGGTGGTCTGTGGCACGGCGCCGCGTGGACGTTCGTGTTCTGGGGCGCCTACCACGGCGTGGGGCAGACGGCCGGCGCATACCGGCGCGCCCTGCGTGTGAAGCGGGGACTCCCGGAGCCGGAGGAGAC
>JAYUAK010000090.1:0-2294 GCA_043741335.1 Actinomycetota bacterium | reverse complement strand
CAAGGTCGGCGTCGTCGTAGCGACGCTCGTGGGACTCGAAGCCGTCTAGGAATCCGACGTCGAGCCAACACGGTGACGAGGCGCACCCGTCGAGGCATGCCGCGCCCTAAGGCGACGAAAAGTCCTTCCTCACACCGGCGCCGACGCCTCGGCGACCTCTTCTTCGATGAAGACCTTCGCGGTATCGGCGATCCGCTCAGGGGCCCGCGCATACAGGTAGATCAGGTACACGATCCCGAGGACGTACCAGAGGCCGACCACCGGCCCGACCACGCTGAAGGGATACGGGAGCGGGCTCACGAAGCTGAAGATCGAATGACCGACACCGATCGCCACGAGGAACGCCGGCACGAACGCGAGGATCCCCAGGACCGGCACCACTCCGTGCTTCACGAAGCTGAACTCGGAACGCTGCTCGCGCCAGTAGTAGACGAGGCACGCCAGGTTCACCAGCATGTAGATGCCGATCACGACGGCGCCGATGATCGTGCCCAGGATCGCGAAGCCGATGAACGGGCTGTTGTACTGGGCGCCGAGCCATAGCGCGACGCCGACACCGACGGCGAACTGCGCCCACACCGCCACGTGTGGAGACCGGTAGCGCGGATGCGTCTTCTGCAGGATCGCCGGGAGCAACCGGATCCTCCCCATCGAGAACCAGGTTCGCGTCGCGGCGTTAGATCCTGCGTTCGAGTTCGCGATCGCGGAGTTCGCGATCGCGAGGAAGACGAGCACCCACCCGGCACCCCACGCAGCGCGGGCAAGGCCGTCCCACGGGTTGCCGCCGTTGAAGGCGGCGAATCCCGAGAACTTCGCGGGCCCGAAGAACACGGTGGCCGCGTACGTCGTCAAGACGTAGAACGCGCCGATGCCGACGCAGGAGTAGATGACGGCCTTGCGGATAGTGTTCTTCGGATCCACCGCTTCCTCGGCAAGAGGGGCGGCGGCTTCGAAGCCGATGAACGCGAGGATGGTGTACACCGATCCCGCGATCACGCCCGAGATGCCTTCGAAACCGGGAACCGTGGCGTACTTCGTGCCGAAGACGGCGGCCGTGTTGTTGCCGCCGGCCTTCACGATCAGCCAGACGGCGAGGAGCGTGAAGACGATGATCTCGAAGAGCCCCAGCACCGTACCCGTCCGCGCGCTGATCTGGATGCCGAAGTAGCCCAACAGGAACACGATGATCGCGGCGCCCATGGCCGCGACCCACCACCAGATCGAGAACTTCCACCCGAACTGCGCCTGGAGCGTCCCGGCGACGATGTTGCCGAAGATCAGGTAGAGCGCGGGTGCGATCAGCGGCTCGACGAACGCGTAGCCCCACGCCACCAAGAATCCGACCGCCGGATGCAGACCCTTGGCCGTGTAGGTGTAGAAGCCGCCGGCCGATGGGAGATGCTTCGCGAGCTGACCGATCGAGATCGCGACGAGCAGGCATCCGACGAGGGCGAAGATCACCGAGAGCGGGAGGGCCCCCGCCGCGAAGTTCGCGCCGACGATGATCGAGAACGCGACAGCCGCGGCCGGGGCCATGTGGGTCACTGACTGGAAGAACACTTCGCGGAGGCCGATCGCCTCTCGTGCGAGGCGGTATTCCGAGGAAGCGGGCGCGGAACGCTCATCCATGTCGAGACCCTCCCTTTGGTGCGATGCGAGGATTATCGCCCCATCGGACCCGGCGACCAAGACCTGGCTCTACGTTAGAGAACCTGCTACGAGGACGAGCCGGCCGCGAAGGCCGCGATCTCGGCGGCATGCTCCTCGTAGTGCTCGTAGGTCTCGCCGCCGATCTCCTTGTCGAGGTTCTCCGTTAGCTGCTGAGGCAGGAGCGACGCGATTGCGTCGCGCACCCGTGCGCGCGACGTCTCGGCGCCGGCGACCACGTCATCCCACGCCATGGCCTTCGCGTCTCGCGCCACCTGTTCGTTCACCCTGTCCCAGTCGTCGTCGCCGGGACCCTCGATGCCCGCGGCCGCCGCTTCGACGACCTGCGCGACGAAGTCGACCCAGAACGCGCAGTGCCACAGCACGTCTTGGGTGGACCACCCGGGGACCACTCCTTCCTCGGTGCGACGCGTCGCCGGCACCACCGCCACCGCGGCCTCCAGCGTCGCCCAGGCTTCCGCTTCCCTCGTCAGCACTTCGTCGATCGTCATCATGGGCGCATGGTACTGGTACGGTCGGACGTCGCCTGATGCTGCGAGCCTACCAATGCGAAACCGCGGGACTCCAGGGTGTAGATCCAGCGATCAGGATCCTCGCGTCGACCGATCTCGATCGCCTCGTCCAAC
>JAYUAK010000089.1:0-2294 GCA_043741335.1 Actinomycetota bacterium | reverse complement strand
ATACCGAGTCTCACGCTGCGGTCAATCCGAGGAGCTTCACGTGAAACACGAAGTTGAGAAGACTCACCTGACAGTGGAGGCGCGGTGCTTACGGTGGGCGGTCGGGGCGGCCCCCTGCGCGGCTCCGTTTCCGGTGCTCGCCGCTAGCGCGGCTCCGCTCCTCAGAGTCGCCGACTCCGGGAACACGCCCCTCCTGCCAAACCTCTCCTACTCCGTCTCCAACCGCGGGAAGAGGCTCTTTCCCTTTGTGGTCACCGTTCCGGGGGCCAGGCCACCCCACTCGGCTGCTGCCGGGAGGCGTTGGTTCTCCAGGGGTTCGGGGATTCCTAGTTGGGACCAGAGGACTTCGGCGGCTCTGGGCATGATGGGGTACATGAGGATGGCGAGGATCCTCAGGGTTTCGGCGGAGGCGTAGAGAACGCTGGCGAGCTCTTCGCGCTTGGTGTCGTCCTTGGCGAGCTTCCAGGGTTCCTTTTCGACAAGGTAATGGTTGGCCCGATCCACGATCTCCCACACGGCTCCGAGCGCGGGCGAGAGCTCGACGCTCAGCACATGCGCCTGGTAGCGAGTTGCGACGTCGGCGGTGACACCCGGCAGATCGGACTCCGCTCCTTCGACCGTGAACTCCGGCGCGACCCCGTTGAAGTTGCTGGCAAGCATGGCGAGCACGCGGCTCGCCAGGTTGCCGAGACCGTTCGCGAGATCGGCGTTGTGACGCTCGACCATCGCCTCGAACGAGAAGCTGCCGTCCTGGCCGAACTGGATCTCGCGCATGAAGTAGTAGCGGTACGAGTCCACGCCGAACACGTCCAAGAGCTCGAACGGATGGACGCCGGTCGCGTTCGTCTTCGACATCTTCTTGCCGCCGACGGTGAGGAAGCCGTGAGCCCAGACCTGCGTGGGCAGCTCGACGTCTCCGGCCAAGAGCATCGCGGGCCAATAGATGGCGTGGAAGCGGAGGATGTCCTTGCCGATCGAGTGGATGTTGGCCGGCCAGACGCGAGTGAACCGCGCGGGATCATCGGCGTAGCCCGCCGCCGTGAGGTAGTTCGTGAGCGCGTCGAACCAGACGTAACAGACGTGCTTCGGGTCCCACGGCAACGGGATGCCCCAGTCGAACGTCGTCCGGCTGATCGAGAAATCCTGGAGGCCACCTCGGATCGTCGACAGGACCTCGTTTCGCCGGGTCTCGGGCTCGACGGCGGAGGGGTTCTGCTCGTAGTGCTCGAGCAGCCGGTCCGCGTACGCCGAGAGGCGGAAGAAGTAGTTCTCCTCGACCATGCGCTCCACCGGCCGCTCGTGGATCGGGCAGAGGCCGTCGAGGAGCTCGTCCTCGGTGTAGTACGCCTCACACGCGACGCAGTAGAGGCCCTCGTACGTCCCGAGGTAGATGTCGTCACGGCCGTTGTCGCGGACCGCGTTGAGGAGCTTCCCGACCGCCGCCGTGTGGCGCGCCTCGGTCGTGCGAATGTAGTCGTCATACGCGATGTCCAGGCGGGCCCAGACTTCCTTCCACAGCGGCTCCATCTCGTCGACCCATTGCTGCGCCGACATGCCCCGCTCTTCAGCCGCTCGTTGGAGCTTCAGGCCGTGCTCGTCGGTGCCGGTGAGGTGGAAGACCTCCTCACCGCGGAGGCGATGGAAGCGCGCGATGAAGTCCGTCCCCACCGCGTTGTACGCGTGTCCGATATGGGGCACGTCGTTCGGGTAGTAGATCGGGGTGGTGATGTAGAAGGCGTCGCGACCCATGTCGGGCCATGGTACTGGGCGAAGGATCTGGGCGGGCGCGTCGATAACTAGTCTGTCTCAGACTAGCAACCCCGAAGCCGGGCGGCCTACCGGGACGGCAGGCAGCCCGCTTGTCGGCCGAGCAGCCGCAATCCTTCCAGATCGCCTGGACCCCAACCTGCCTGGAAGGAAGTGGGGACGTCGTGTCCGCGCACCGAAGGCGACCACATGAGCTCGTTCGCCGCCCCCACGTGGGCGAGACCCATCACATGGCCCAGCTCGTGCATCAACAGTGGTCCCATGCTGAACCGTGAGACGAAGCCGGACTGGATCGGTTGGCCCACGTCGATCACCACGACCCCACTCACGAACTCGTGCGCCAGCGTTCCGTCGCCGCGGGCCGGCATCCCGACCGCGAGCGCCCGTTTCGAAGGCACGATCATGTGAAAGTCTTGGCTCGTGGCGAACGCGATCAGCAGCGGGAGGTATCGCGGTTGCCCCGCTAGGCCCGATTGGAACACCGAGCCGATCTGTTGATCCGCGGTGTACGCCGACGTTCCGTCGTC
>JAYUAK010000088.1:0-2295 GCA_043741335.1 Actinomycetota bacterium | reverse complement strand
AGACATCCTGATCCTGCAGCGAGAGCTCTTCGTTGTGGGGGCCGATCTGGCCACGAACCCGAAGGAGCGGCGCAAGCTCGATCCGGATGTTTCGCTCGTCACCGACACCATGGTTCGCCGGCTCGAGCAGCGGATCGACGACCTGGTGGAGCAGAGGCCGCTTCCCGAAGTGTTCATCGTTCCGGGCGCGAACCCAGGAAGCGCCGCGCTGGACATGGCCCGCGGAGTCGTGCGCCGGGCGGAGCGCCGGGTCGTCGAGCTGGAGCAGGCAGCACGCGAGGTGAACCCCGAGGTCCGCCGGTACCTGAACCGCCTCTCCGACTTGCTGTTCGTGCTGGCTCGCCGGCAGGCCGGAGAGACCGAACCGCCAAGCCGCGAGCGGTAGACGCTAGGCGGCGGGCGCGGGCGCGAGCGCGCCGTACGTCGAGTCGCCGAAGAGCAAGATCACCAACCCGATCGTCTTCGAGGTGACCTGGTCCGGGAACGTCACTTGGAACATGGCACTGGCGCCATCCGCGATAGGTGCGGCGCCGTTGACGGTGCCGTCGACGTGCTCGCCGGTTCCCGAGACTACGTACAGACCCGGCGCGGCCAAGGCCGCGCCGGAGGCGTTCTTCACCTCGAGGGTCGCCGCACTGCCGTCGAAGCTGAGGCTCGCGGTCACGCCCCCGAACCCCCAGCGATACTCGCCCGGCTGGAAGTGCACCGGCCCCGTCGGGACGGCCGACGTCGGCGCGGCAGTCGGAGTTCGGGTCGAGCCGTCGCCCTTGTCGCCCGTGCACGCGGTCGCGAGGACGAGGACGAGCACGAGCACGGGCTGTGTCGCGATGGGGCGGAACGGAAGGATCCGGCGTGGGCTACTCACGGATGCGGCATGATACGCGAACCCCGGAAGGAGCCTTCCCACCGTGAGACAGCTGGAACTGCGACGACACGCGCGTCGCGACCCCCACGCGGACCGTCTGTCCGCCGAGGGGCGAGCGCAGGCCGAAGACGTCGGGAGGACGACGACCGCGACGTACGACGTCGTATTCGTCTCGCCGGCCGAGCGAGCCGCGGAGACTGCCGCGTGGTTCTTGCGTGGTGCCGGGCAACAGCTCCCCGACCATGCGGTGATCCCGGGGCTGGGTGGTCGGGACGCGTCCGGAGGCAGCCCGGAGGGGATGGCCAGCGGCGTCCGCGCTCTCTTGGATCGCGTTCCCTACGAAGGCCGGGGCCTCGCGATCAGCCACACGCCGCTCGTGGAGCGCGCCTGCTTGGGCCTCACCGGCCGCGAGATCGAGCCGTTGGGCGAATGCGAAGGCATCCTGGTGACGCGGAACGACGACGGCTCCCTCGAGGTCGAGGAGCTCCGGATCGGCGGAGACGCCGGGTCCATGTGAGCTGGACCTCCCACGTCGGTCCGGCCTTCGCCCTGGGGTTCGCGCTCGGTGCCGCGCCGGGTCCCGTCCAGCTCTTGATCCTCACCGAGACCGCGAGACGCGGATCTTCGGGCGGCGTGCGCGTCATGCTCGGTGCGAACGGCACGCTCTTCCTGGTGATGGTGGCGCTCGCGTTCGGCTTCTCGTCGCTCGCTCCCGGCGAAGGGGTGCTTCGCTGCCTCCGCGTCGTTGGGGGCGGGTTCCTCGTCTACCTGGCCGCGGGCGAGCTTCGGAGGCTCCGCGCCGAGGCGAGCGATCTTGCATCGGCCAGCGCGATCGACACGGTCGGGCCGACGATGCGCGGCGTGGTTTCGGTCCTCCTCAACCCCGGCGCGTGGATCTTCTTCACAACGACGGCCTCCGCCATGGTTGCGGACGCGACCGCCGACGCGGGTCGCAACGCGGCACTCGCGGCGGCGGTCTCGATGACGATCGGCGTGTCGCTCTCAGACTTCACGTTCACCGTGCTGGGGAGCGGGGGCAGAAAGCTGGTCGGGGATCGTGGACTCCGGTTGATCCGCGGTGCGCTGTCGGTCGGCCTGGCGGCGATCGGCGTCGCCTTCATCGTGCAGGGCATCCGCGGCGGATGACCTTCTAGTCCGTGACGGACTAGAAGTCGACGGTGCACCACGGTGCGGGGTCGGACGTGAACAACCAGTCCGTGCGCTCAAGGCCCCCGGGCCGCCACTCTGAGACACGCCCGGCGCGGTGCAGCTGCCGGAACGACGCTCCTCCCAGATAGGTGGCACCCAGATCCGCAGCGGTGCAGGAGATATCCGGTTCGTCGTCCGTTCGTCCGCACGTGGCAACGCCCGCGATCACATCGATCGCGTAGCGACCTTCGTTCCACGGGCAGAACCGGTCCTCGACGTCG
>JAYUAK010000087.1:0-2300 GCA_043741335.1 Actinomycetota bacterium | reverse complement strand
ATCTACGCGCGCGCCGTGCGGCGATCGAGCGCTGGTCGCGAGCGACCAACGGCTTTGTGGGACGAGCGCCCGATCACGTCGCCGCGTTCCTCGCGGGCTTCTCGAGCGCACCGGCGGTCTTCGATCGCGGGCGTGCGGGCTTCGGCGATCACGTGACGGCCTTCTACCGGCGGGCGATGAAAGAAGATCTCTACCTCAGCTACGTCATCATTCCGCCGCAGGTCGACCGCAGCAAGACGGCCCAGGGACAGGAGGAGGCGTTCATCCAGGTCGGCGTCCTCCGCGAGCGGGACGACGGCATTGTTGTGCGCGGCGCCCAGATGCTCGGCACGGCAGCCGCGATCTCCGACTTCGTCTTCGTGTCGTGCATCGTTCCGCAGAAGCCAGGCGACGAGGACTACGCACTGTCCTTCGTCGCGCCGGTCGCATCGCCGGGCCTCCGTCTGTACCCCCGCCGGCCGTTCGCGATAGGCCAGCCGAGCACGTTCGACTACCCGCTCTCGACGCGATTCGACGAGAGCGACTCGCTGATGGTCTTCGATGACGTATTCATCCCGTGGGAGAACATCTTCGTCTATCGGAACGTCGATCTCACGCGCTCGCAGTTCTTCGAGACCGCGGCGCATGTCCTGGGGAACACCCAGGCCCAGATCCGCCTCGCGGTAAAGCTGCAGTTCCTTGCCGGCGTCGCACGCAAGATCGCCGCGACGAACCGGATCGACATGATCCCGCAGGTGCAGGAGACCCTCGCGGACCTCGCCGCGATCGCCGCGATCGTCGAGGGCATGATCCTCGCAGCAGAAGCCACGTGCTCGATCGACCCGTATGGCGTCGCGCGGCCGAATCCCCGCTTCCTCTACGCCGCGATGAGCCAGCAGGCGGAGTTCTACCCACGGGCGCTGCACCTGCTCCGGCAGCTGGCGGGCGGCGGCGTGATGCAGCTGCCGGCCTCCGCGGCGGCGGAGCTCAACAATCCGGAGACCGGGCCCGACATCCGCCGCTACATCCGCTCGCCGGGGGTCCCGTCCGAGGAGCGCATCAAGCTGTTCAAGCTCGCATGGGACCTCTTCGGATCCGAGTTCGGCGGCCGGCACCATCAGTACGAGATGTTCTATGCCGGTGCGCCCTTCGTCGCGAAGGGCTATGCGTTCAGGAACTACGGGTTCGACGACGCCGTAGCGCTCGTGGACCAGTTCATGTCCACCTACATCCTCGAGAGCGCGACCGAAGCGGCCCGCGCATGAAGCCGGAGCACGAATTCTTCTCCGTGAGCGACGTCCCGCTCACGCCGGTGGATCCGCGGGTCCCGGGGATGACCGAGCGCATCCTCGCCCGCGACGCGAAGACCGGTTTCGCGACGCGGATCCTGTCCTTCGCCAAGGGGACCGACACGAGCGTGCTCGGTCCCCAGACCCATGCGTTCTGGGAAGAGGTCTATGTGCTGAGCGGTTCGCTCACCGATCTCAGCCTTGGGCAGACCTTCGGCGCCGGCACCTATGCCTGCCGTCCGCCAGGCATGCGGCACGGTCCGTGGATCGCCAGCGACGGTTGCCTGACCTTCGAGGTCCGGTACGCCCCTGACCGAGCGGAGTGAGCGACCACGCGGCGCTGCCGCTCTCCTCGCGCGAGTTCCGTCGCGCGTGCGGCCACTTCCTCACGGGCGTCACGATCGTCACGGCGCGGACGGCCGATGGCTCGCCGGTGGGGCTCACGGTGAACTCGTTCGCGTCGGTATCCCTCGAGCCGCCGCTGGTCCTCGTGTGCGTCGATCGTCGCAGCGGCACCTATCCCGCGTTCGCCAATGGCTCAGCGTTCGGGGTGCACGTGCTGCGTCACGATCAGCGCGAGCTCTCCACCCGATTCGCGACGCCGCGGACGGACAAGTTCGCAGGTGTGAGCTGGCGGCCCGGGCTCGGCGGTGCTCCGATCCTGTCCGAGTTCACCGCGCTCTTCGAGTGCGTCGCGGTGACGGCGGAGGACGCGGGCGACCACGGCGTCTTCGTCGGACAGGTCGAGCGTGTGGAGATCCGCGACACCGATTCGCCGCTCGCGTTCTATCGCGGCGCGTATGTGCGCATCGAACGCGAGGGCGCCGAGCGCATCCCGGAGGAGGCCACGGAGCTGTGGCGTCTCGGGTGGGCATAGCCGCGTCTTCCGCGACGGACCTCGGGCTGACCCTGCGCGGCGCGCGCGGCGACGTGGGACCGCTGACGGTCAGGGTCAGCGGGCTCGTGCTCGCGGGGTACACCGGGCGGGACCGCGCGAGCGTGCTCGCACATATCGCGGAGCTCGAGAAGGTG
>JAYUAK010000086.1:0-5532 GCA_043741335.1 Actinomycetota bacterium | reverse complement strand
CCGGCATCTGCGCCTGGTGCGGATGCTCCGATCCGGCCATCACGTGGAGCTTCTTGATCATCGATCGACCCAGGCTGTTCTTTGGGAGCATGCCTCTGATGGCCTTCTCGATGACGAACTCGGGCTTCTTCGCGAGCAGGACGTCGTACCGGGTCCCCTTGATGCCGCCGGGATAGCCGGAGTGACGGTACGAGATCTTCTTGGCTTCCTTACCGCCGGTCATCTCGATCTGGGCCGCGTTCACGATGATGACATTGTCGCCCGTGTCCATATGGGGCGCGAAGATAGGCTTGTGCTTGCCGCGCAAGATGGCGGCGACCTCCGAGGCTAGGCGTCCCAGTACCTGGCCGCTGGCGTCGATCACGTACCAGCGGCGCACGATGTGCTCGGGCTTCGGAGAGTAGGTCTTCATACGTGGGAAATCGGCCGGGCATCCCGGCCGATGGGCAATGCTACCTGCGGGAACGCGCGACCGTCAAAGTTGGCGACCTCGCCGTTCATCGGCCTCGGGTCCCGTATACGACCCGTTCCAACGTGAGTCCTCGAGCCGGCGCCGGCGGGGTGAGGATGGAACGCCGGCGCGCGTCCAGGATCCTCAGGACATCCGACGGCTCGAGCCTGCCCTCGCCCACCCGCACGAGCGTTCCCACGATCGTACGGACCATCTGATGCAGGAAGGCGTTCGCGCGGAAGCCGAAGACGACGCGAGATCCCTCGCGGGCGATCGACGCCCGTTGCAGGTTGCGAACGGTCGGCTTCCCCGCTCCCGGATGCCGGCAGTACGCAGCGAAATCGTGCGCCCCGACGAGATGGCGCGCAGCCTCGCGCATTGGAGCGACACGCAGTTCGTGGGGGCGATGCCATGCGAACCGCGCGGTGAACGGATCCGCGATTGGCGACGTGTCGACGACGTAGCGGTACTCCCGCGCGGTCGCGGAAAAACGGGCGTCGAATCCTTCCGGCATCTCACGGGCATCCACGACGACGATCTCAGGCGAAAGGAAGCCGTTCACCGCCCTCCGGATCCGTTCCGGCGTAGACCGGCTGGTGGTGACGAACGATGCGACCTGACCTCGGGCATGCACACCCGCGTCGGTACGACCGGCGACGGAGAGCACCACGTCCTCGCGCACGACATGGGCCAAGACCTCGGTCAGGGAACCTTCAACGGTCCGCACCTCGGGGTGGCGTTGCCGAGCCCAACCCCTGAAGTCGGTGCCGTCGTACGCAAGCGTGAGCCGGATCACGCGCATGCGAAGGATCCTCGCGAGCGAGGCCGCCCTAGTTCTCGCGGTTGACGAGCTCGATGCGCGCCATCGGCGCCGCGTCTCCCTTACGCGGCCCCAGCTTGAGGATCCGCGTGTACCCGCCCGGTCGCTCGGCGAACCGAGGCCCGATCTCGTGGAAGAGCCGGGCTACGACATCGCGATCGGGGATGTCCTTCAGCACCTCGCGACGCGCGGCCAGGTCGCCACGCTTCGCGAACGTGATGAGCTTCTCGGCGTATGGCCGAAGCATCTTTGCCTTCGCCTCAGTCGTGTTGATCGCCTCGTGGACGAACAGCTGCTTGGCCAGGGTGGAGAGCAAAAGCTTCTGATGGGCCGGGTTCGAACCCAGCCGAGATCCCCTCTTGGGCTTGGGCACGTGCTACTCCTCCCGCAAGCCCAGGCCGAGCTCTTCGAGCTTGGCCTTGACCTCGTCGATCGACTTCTGGCCGAAGTTCCGGATATCCATCAACTCGGATTCGGACTTCTGCACCAGATCGCCAACGGCGTTGATGCCCTCGCGCTTCAGGCAGTTGTAGGAACGAACCGACAGGTTCAGCTCTTCGATCGTGATCTGGTAGTCACTCGGAAGCTGCTCGTCCTCGGCCGGTCCGACCGTCACGCTCGCGGCGTCCGCGAGCTCCGAAAAGAGATTCACGAGCTCGAGGAGAGTTCCTCCCGCGGAGGCGACCGCCTCGCGCGGCGTCACCGAGCCGTCCGTCTCGACATCCAAGATCAGCCGGTCACGGTCCGTCATCTGCTCGACGCGGGTGTTCTCGACCGCGTACGAGACCCTGCGGACCGGAGAAAACATCGAGTCCACGGGGATCACGCCGATCGGATCACGCGCATTCTTGTTCTTGTCGGCCATCCGATAGCCGACGCCGCGCTCGACCGTCATCTCCATCTCCAGGGTGGCACCCTTGCCGAGTGACGCGATGTGCAGGTCGGGGTTGAGCACCTCGACCCCCGCGGGTGGCGCAACATCTCCCGCGGTGACCTCGGCCGGGCCCTTCGCCTTCAGGTACACGGTGGTGGGCTCTTCCAGCTCGGAGCGAACCACCAGCTCCTTCAGGTTCAAGATGATGTCGGTGACGTCCTCGGTGACCTTGGGGATCGTCGAGAACTCGTGCAGGACACCATCGATGCGGACCGACGAGATCGCGGCGCCGGGGATCGAGGACAGGAGCGTCCGACGGAGCGAGTTCCCGATGGTGTAGCCGAACCCGGGCTCGAGTGGTTCGATCGCGAATTTCGAGCGGATCGGCGAAAGGACTTCTTCGGTGATCTGTGGTCTGGCGACGATGAACAACTGACTGCCTCCTTCGGCGGGGGATCAACCACTGCTACCCCACCCGTACGGGTCCCGGACGCCGACACGGCGCCGGGTGCCACCTTCGTCCTAGACGCGGCGGCGCTTACGCGGCCGGCAGCCGTTGTGCGGCACCGGCGTCACATCCTGGATACCCGACACTTCGAGGCCGGCCGCCGCGAGCGAGCGGATGGCGGTCTCGCGGCCTGAGCCCGGGCCCTTCACGTACACGTCGACCTTTTGCAGGCCGTGCTCTTGAGCCTGACGGGCGGCCTTCTCAGCCGCGAGCTGCGCAGCGAACGGCGTCGACTTCCGGGAGCCCTTGAAGCCCACGTTGCCGGCGCTCGCCCAGCTGAGCGTGTTGCCCTGCAGGTCGGTGATGGTGACGATGGTGTTGTTGAACGTCGACTTGATGTGGGCCTGCCCGTGAACGACGTTCTTCTTCTCGCGCTTGCGGGCCTTCTTCGCTTTCGGCTTCGCCATGTCGTTACTTCTTCCTCGCGGCCTTCTTCTTGCCGGCGATCGTCTTCTTCGGGCCTTTGCGGGTCCGCGCGTTCGTGTGCGTCCTCTGGCCTCGGACCGGCAGACTCCGCCGGTGACGGGTCCCTTGGTAACAGCCGATCTCGATCTTTCGCTTGATGTCCTGCGCGACCTCACGACGGAGATCCCCTTCGACCTTCAGGTTCTGGTCGATGAACCCGCGGATCTTCAACACCTCGTCCTCGGAGAGGTCACGGACCTTGGTTGCCGCGTCCACGCCAGAACCGGCGACGATCTTGCCGGCGCTCGTGGCGCCGACGCCATAGATGTAGGTCAGCGCGATGTCCAACCGCTTGTCGCGGGGAAGGTCGACGCCTGCGATCCGTGCCACGCTTCTCCTCCTGCCTGTGCGGACCTAACCTTGAGGCCCGATCTAGCCTTGCCGCTGCTTGTGCCTTGGGTTCGTACAGATGACGAGGATCCGACCACGACGGCGGATGACGCGACACTTGTCGCACATCTTCTTCACCGACGGGCGGACCTTCATCGCTCTCTCCTACTTGTACCGATACACCACACGCCCCCGAGTGAGGTCGTACGGCGAAAGCTCCACCAAGACGCGGTCCCCAGGCAAGATGCGGATGTAGTGCATCCGCATCTTCCCGGAGATGTGGGCCAAGACCACGTGCTTGTTCTCCAACTCCACCCGGAACATGGCGTTCGGCAACGGCTCGACGACCGTTCCCTCGACCTCGATAGCGTCTTTCTTCGGCACGCTCCAGGTGTTCCTGTCTGTTCTGGGTCTCGCCCCGAGCCCGCGGACCAGCCGAAACGAGCCTCCGGGAGGGGCGAATGGTCAGTATACGGGCGGGTCACCCAGTACGTCCACGCGCTCAACACGCGCCCACAAGCGGGACCACGGCCGAGGCCGCCAGGCGGATCTGCTGGCGGTAGGCGTTGTCCGTCTCGTCTGACTCCAGGAGCTGATCGGCGGGGTCAGCCGTCGTCACCAGGCAATAGTCGCCGTTCGGCGTCCCTGTTACATCGATCCACTGGCTGGAGAGGTAGGCGTAGATATCCGCGAACCCCACCGACTGACCCTGCACACTGTTGCGACGACAACCGCGGTAGTAGCGGTGGGGGGGCGAGCCGGGCACCCCCGGATACGGATGGAGCGTGTCCAAGAGGCAGAACCCGACTTTCGCGTTCGAGGCAACCACTTCGCCGGACACGACATCCACCAATTGGTAGTCGGCGAAATCGTGGAAGTGCCAATGACCGTGCGCCACGCTGAACCCGAAACAACCCGCCACGCGTGTCTCCGCCGACGTGTCCACCTCTCGACGGTAGACGCCGTCCCCATCCACATCGTGGTAGATGCGCTGGAGGGCCTCGCGATCGTTGGTCGGGTTGCCATCGCCGTCGCAGTCGTGCTTGCGCGGCTGGAGCTCGACCGGGCCCGCGCCGACGTTCGCGATGGTGTTCGAGAAGCGGAGCAACCTGGCTCCCGCGTCGGAGCGGACGATCCGCAACCCGGTCGGTTGCAGCGTCGAGATGTTCGGCAGAAGCGGTTCGCCGACGCGCGCGCCGCCGGCCCGCAGGGAGATCGCCGTGGAGGGCGCAGCGACCGTGAGGACCAGGAACAGCGATACGACGGCTGCGAGCCGGGACCTCATGCTCCCCTCGACGTCAGGACCTCGTGGCCGTCGTGCGTGACGGCGATCGTGTGCTCGAAGTGCGCAGCGATCGACCCATCCGCCGTGACCACGGTCCAGTCGTCGGCAAGCACCTTCGTCTCATGCCCTCCCAACATCACCATCGGCTCGACGGCGATCACCAGGCCGGGCTTCAGCTCGGGACCGCGACCCGGGGAGCCGAAGTTCTGGATGAACGGGTCCTCATGCATCGCGCGCCCGATACCGTGGCCGCCGTACTCGCGCACGAGCGTGAACCCGGCACCCTCGGCGATCTGCTGGATGGCAGCGCCGATGTCGGAAAGGCGTCCCCCCGGACGGATCACTGCGATCGCCGCATCGAGCGCATCCTGTGTCACGCGAACGAGCTTCTCGACCTCTGGCGAAGGAGGCTCATCGCCGACGATCACCGTCACGGCGGAGTCGCCCTGGAAGCCGTCCCAGATCGCGCCGCAGTCGAGCGACAAGACGTCGCCGGTTTTCAGGACGCGCTTCGGCGAAGGGATCCCGTGGACGATCTCATCGTTGATCGACGCGCAGATGGTGGCCGGGTACGTCCCCTTGTAGTGCAGGAACGACGGCGTACCTCCGGCCGCGCGGATCGTCTGCTCCGCGATCGCGTCCAAGTCCGCCGTGGTCATGCCCGGCACGACCTCGGTGATCATGGCCGTGATGGCATCGGCGGTGATGCGGCCGGCACGGCGCATCTTCGCGATCTCGTCAGGCGTCTTGTACTCGATCATGGCTCGGTCACTCGTTTCGGTCACTCTTTGATGTCGGA
>JAYUAK010000085.1:0-5539 GCA_043741335.1 Actinomycetota bacterium | reverse complement strand
GTCGTGATCCAGGCCCGGAGTCGGCCCTGGTAGCCTGGAGTGCATGAAGCTCAGACGCCCATCCGGGAACGGGTGGGCGTCTTGCGTTTCCTGATGGGCGTGGCGTCGAGCGAGCGGGGGTAGCGGGCATGGAGTACGAGATCGGCATCGGCAAAACCGGCCGGCGAGCCTACGGGCTCGACGAGGTCGCGATCGTTCCGTCGAGACGGACGCGTGATCCCGACGATGTCGACATCAGTTGGGAGATCGACGCCTACACGTTCCCGCTTCCGATGATGGCCTCGGCCATGGACGCCGCGGTCTCGCCGACGACCGCCATCGAGATCGGCAGACTCGGCGGGCTGGCGTGTCTCAACCTCGAAGGTCTCCAGACCCGGTACGAAGACCCCGAGCCGATCTTCGAAGAGATCGCGTCGCTCCCGGACGAGAAGGCCACCCGGACGATGCAGGACCTCTATCGGGAGCCCGTCAAGTCCGAGCTGATCGTGAAACGGATCCGGGAGATCAAGGACGCCGGGGTCATCTCCAGCGCTTCGCTGACGCCCCAACGCGTGATGGAGTACGCGCCGCTCGTGCTCGAAGCCGAGCTGGACATCCTGGTGATCCAGGGAACGGTCGTCTCCGCCGAGCACGTCTCGACGCGGACCGAGCCGCTGAACCTGAAGGAGTTCATCGCCACGTTCGACCTGCCGGTGATCGTGGGCGGGTGCGCGTCGTACTCGACCGCGCTGCACCTGATGCGGACCGGCGCGGTCGGAGTTCTGGTCGGTGTGGGACCGGGGGGCGCATGCACGACCCGCGGCGTGATCGGTGTGGGCGTCCCGCAGGCCACCGCGATCGCCGACGCGGCGGCCGCCCGTCGCGAACATCAGCACGAGACCGGGCGCTATTGCCAGGTGATCGCCGATGGTGGCCTCCGAACCGGAGGCGACATCGCGAAGGCGATCGCGTGCGGCGCCGACGCCGTGATGATGGGATCGCCGCTGACGCGCGCGTACGAGGCGCCCGGTCGCGGCTACCACTGGGGGATGGCCACCTTCCACCCGACTCTCCCGCGCGGGGCCCGCGTGAAGACGCAACAGGTCGCCTCGCTCGAAGAGATCCTCACTGGTCCCGCGCACGAGAACGACGGCACGTTCAACCTGTTCGGCGCGCTCGCCACGAGCATGGCGACCACCGGCTACGCGAACGTGAAGGAGTTCCAGAAGGCGGAGATGGTCATCGCTCCATCGATCAAGACCGAGGGCAAGAGCTACCAACAAGCGCAGCGCGTGGGGATGGGCCACTGAGAGACCAGGTGACGCACGAGCATCCGCGCCCCGTCCTGGTCGTCGACCTGGGGGCGCAGTACGCGCAGCTGATCGCGCGCCGGGTCCGGGAATGCCACGTCTACTCCGAGATCGTGCCGCACGACACGCCGATCGCCACGCTCCGCAAGATGCGCCCGGCGGGGATCATCCTCTCGGGCGGACCGGCGTCGGTCTACGAAGACGGTGCTCCGAGCCTTGACCCACGGATCTTCGACCTGGGTGTGCCGGTCCTCGGGATCTGTTACGGGCACCAGTTGATGGCGCAGGTCCTGGGCGGCGAGGTCGCGGCGACCGGTCAGCGAGAGTACGGAGGCGTGAAGTTGCTCGTCGATCAACCCGGCACGCTGCTCGCGGATCTGGACGCCACCGAGCAGGTGTGGATGAGCCACGGTGACGCGGTCGTACGGGAGCCCGCAGGGTTCCGCGTGAACGCGCACACGGACACCATCCCGATCGCGGCGATGGAGGACCCGGAGCGCGGCCTGTTCGCCGTGCAGTTCCATCCGGAGGTCAGCCACACGCCGAAAGGGGTGGCGGTCCTCAAACGGTTCCTCTATGAAGGCTGCGGACTGCTGCCCGACTGGACGCCGGTAAATGTGATCGAGCGTGCGGTGCAGGCTATCCGCGAGCAGGTCGGAGATGCGCAGGTGCTGTGCGCGCTCTCCGGCGGCGTCGACTCGGCGGTGGCCGCGTTGCTGGTTCACCGCGCCGTCGGCGATCAGCTGACCTGTGTGTTCGTCGATCACGGGTTGAACCGCGAGGACGAGCCCGCACAGGTCGAGGAGACGTTCGGCCGTCATTTCGGCGTGCCGCTCGTCCATGTGAAGGCGGCCGACCGGTTCCTGGCGAAGCTCGCCGGCGTCACCGATCCCGAGCGCAAGCGAAAGATCATCGGCGAGGAGTTCATCCGCGTGTTCGAAGAGGTGGCCCGCGATCATGCCGGTGCGCGGTTCTTGGTACAGGGAACGCTGTACCCCGACGTGATCGAGTCGGGCTCCGCGACCGCCGCGAACATCAAGAGCCACCACAACGTCGGCGGACTCCCCGAGGACATGGCGTTCGATCTGGTCGAGCCGCTCCGCGATCTATTCAAGGACGAGGTCCGTCAAGTCGGATCAGAGCTCGGTATGCCGGAGGAGATCGTGTGGCGCCAACCGTTCCCCGGGCCCGGTCTGGCCGTGCGGATCGTCGGTGAGGTGACGGCCGAGCGGCTGTCGATGCTCCGCGGCGCCGATCAGATCGTGCGCGACGAGATCCGCCGGGCCGGACTGGAGCGAGACACGTGGCAGGCCTTCGTCGTGCTGCTCGCCGACGTGCAATCGGTCGGCGTGATGGGCGATGGGCGGACGTACGAGCACCCCGTGATCCTGCGGGTCGTGACCAGCGAGGACGCCATGACGGCGGACTGGGCGCGTCTTCCGTACGAGTTGCTCGATCGCATCTCGTCACGGATCGTGCGCGAGGTTCCCGGTGTGAACCGGGTCGCCTATGACATCACGAGCAAGCCTCCCGGCACGATCGAGTGGGAGTGACTTGACCGAGCGCTAGATCTGGTCGGCGGTGACGATCAACCGTTGGTACGACGAGTACCGCGGGTTGCACGTGGTCAGCACCAGCGTCGGTTGTTTCGTTTGCGCCAGCACCACGCCCGAACCTGATTCGGGCACGACGAATACCTGTGACACGACGTAGTCGAACGTGCCGTACTCCGTTCGGAGCGTGATCGGGTCGCCCACCTGCATCGATTCCAGGTGGTAGAAGGGTGCAAGGTAGGTTGTTCGGTGCCCCGCGATCCCGACCCTCCCGGTCGCGTCCCACGGATCGGCCGTGTCGGGATAGTGACCCGGGCCCTTCTTGAGCGATTCCTCATCCGTTCCTTGCACGACGATGTAGTCCAGTCCGATCCTCGGGATGATTAGCTCTGCATACGCCGAGCCCCGGAGCGGGACCACGCCGGCCGGCGGAGCCTGCTGCGGATCCTTGGTGTTGACGACCTTCGTGAACGCGGGCCGGGCGTCCCGTTGATACGCGCTCGTCTGGATGCCGGTACCCCAGAGCAGCCAGCCGATGTAGCCGCCGATCCCGGCCGCCGCCATCAGGCAGGCGATGCCGAACCAACGAAGGATCAGCCCAGGAAGCGGCCGTCGAGGGCGCGGCGTCGCTTGGGCACGGGGAAGTGCGGCGTCGGTGGTCACGTCCAGCCAGGGTACCCCCGGTCGCGGGTCCTCTCAACGCGCCGCGGGCAGGCGGGTCGTCGGCGACATCTACAATCCATCCGTGAGCGTCCGCTCCCCCCTTCTCGAAGGCTTGAACGACATCCAGGCCGAGGCCGTCCTCCACACGGAGGGGCCGGTGCTGATCGTGGCCGGAGCCGGCTCGGGGAAGACCCGTGCGCTCACTCATCGGATCGCGTACCTGATCCGTGATCTGAACGTTTCGCCCGGCGCGATCCTGTCGATCACATTCACGAACAAGGCCGCGCATGAGATGGCCGATCGCGTCGAGGGTCTGGTAGGCGACCGCGTCTCGAAGGCGATGTGGATCCTCACGTTCCACTCGACGTGCGCACGGATCCTGCGCCGTGAGCACGCGCATCTGGGGGTTCCTTCGACCTTCACGATCTACGACGCGGGTGATACAGAGCGACTGATCGCCGGCGTCCTGAAGGATCTGGATCTGGATCCGAAGCGGTTCCCCCCGAAGGCGATGGCCGCCGCGATCGGACACGCGAAGGACGGCGTGATGTCGGCCGAGGACTACTCCCGCACCGCAGACAACTTCTATGAGGAGACCGTCGCGCGTGTCTACACCGAGTACGAGCGACGCAAGCGCGGGGCGGGCGCTCTCGACTTCGACGATTTGATCATCGAGACCGTCCGACTGTTCCGCGATCACCCCGAAGTGCTCGAGCATTACCAGGAGCGCTTCCGCTACGTCTTGGTCGACGAGTACCAGGACACGAACCGGGCGCAGTACGAGCTGGTCAACCAGCTCGCCGCGAAGTACCGGAACGTCTGCGTGGTAGGAGATGCCGACCAGGGTGTCTATTCGTGGCGCGGAGCGACCATCAAGAACATCCTGGACTTCGAACGCGACTATCCCGACGCGGCCGTCTTCCTGATGGAGCAGAACTATCGCTCCACGCAGAACATCTTGGGCATCGCGAACGCGTTGATCGAGCACAACGTCCATCGGAAGCCGAAGAGCCTGTGGACCGAGGCCGGCAACGGCGATCTGACGGTGCGCTATCGAGCCGAGGACGAGCACGACGAGGCGTTCTTCGTGGCCGAGGAGATCGAGCGACTGCGTCAGAGCGAAGGTTTCCGCTACGGCGACGTAGCCGTTTTCTACCGTACGAACGCGCAGAGCCGTGTCGTTGAGGACGTGATGATGCGGATCGGCAGCCCGTACCGCGTGTTCGGCGGCGTGCGGTTCTACCAGCGCCGGGAGATCAAAGACGTCCTGGGGTATCTCCGCCTGATGCTGAATCCACAGGACGTCATCTCGTTCCGTCGTGTGGTGAACATGCCGAAGCGCGGGATCGGAGACGCGACGGTCGCCGCGCTCGAGTCGTTCGCGCGGGACGAAGACATCACGGTTGTGGACGCGTGTCGTCGTGCGGACGAGATCGGCGCGTTGCAGTCGCGCGCGAAGGGCGCCGTGTTCGGGTTCGTGCAGGTGATGGACGCCTTGCAACGGCATCTGGACGACGGCGCGGGTCCGGCTCGCATGGTCGAGTTCGCGGGGCAGGAATCGGGCTACCTGACCGAGCTCGAGGAAGACCGCACGATCGAGGCGCAGGGTCGCATCGAGAACCTGCAGGAGCTGGCCGGCGTCGCCGCCGAGATCCTGGCGCGCGAGCCCGACACCGACCTGAACGGGTTCTTGGAGCAGGTCTCGCTGGTGGGCGAGCAGGATGAGTACGACGAGGAGGAGTCCGTCATCACGCTGATGACGCTCCACATCGCCAAGGGCCTGGAGTTCCCGGTGGTGTTCATCGTGGGATTGGAAGACGGGATCTTCCCGCACTATCGATCGATGACCGACGCCGCCGCGTTGGAGGAGGAACGGCGCCTGGCCTACGTGGGCATCACGCGCGCGCAGCGCCGGCTGTACCTGTGCCACGCGTGGAGCCGAACGTTGTTCGGTCAGACGCAGTACAACCCACCGTCGCGGTTCCTGGCCGAGCTCCCCGAGCATCTGCTCGAGCTGAAGGAACACGAGTCGCG
>JAYUAK010000084.1:0-5546 GCA_043741335.1 Actinomycetota bacterium | reverse complement strand
TCGACTTCCCGTCGCGCGCGGAGCTCGACGCGTGGCTCGACCACGACCCCTATGTCACCGGTGGCGTGTGGCAACAGGTCGAGGTCGCCCCGTTCCGCGTCGCGGCAGGTTCCTGGATGCCCGACGCGGTCTGAGAGAGGAGTCGTCGCGATCAGGCAGGATGTTCGGGGATGACGCCGAAGAAGCGGAAAGTGAAGACCTCATCGCCTTCGAGGAGCAAGGTCGTCGCGTCATCCAAGAAAAAGTGGATCGCGACTCCGTCGGCAAGGCGCCAGCGCGCGATGCCCTGCGGGCCGACGGATTCCCCAAGAACGTCAAGCTCGCCCTCGAGGCGCGCGCCAAGGCGGTCCGCGATGTCCCACCTCCTTCGTTCCCCGCCGGGTCCCCGATCTGGTCCGCGATGTCGAAGGATCGGGAGAAGGGCAAGGTGGATATGAGCGGCATCTTCGAGATCCGCGACAAGCAGGGCGACACGCTCTACCGCCTCTTCTGCGTGCTGGACAGCGACGGGGAGTCGCACGGTTTGGAGTCTCCCGCGTTGGTCATGCTCTCGCTTGCGACGAAGCCTGTCCGAACAGCCATGCTGCAGGCCGTGTATCGGCGGGTCCGGGCAGAAGCCGACCGCTACTTCGCGACCACGCCTCGCCCGGTCGCTCTTCCGCCGGGCGTGTAGGCGACGGATCCCGAGTCACTACTTTCACATCTATGTTATGTTCCTCGCCTGAGGAGCCGAAGACAAGATCTAAGGAGGACAGCCAAGATGACCATCAAGACGCGCCAGGGGGCCGGTGATGTTTTCGAGGCTGACATTGCCGAGGACACTCAGGAGGCGGAAGACCGCGCCTTCTTCGAGAGGGAGTACGCGAAGGCTGCGGCCATCGGTGCCCTGCTGCAAGAGCTCGAGGCCGCACGGGGCAGACAGAACCTCTCGAAGCGGGAGGTCGCCAGGCGGATGGATCGGAAGGAATCCGCGGTCTCACGACTGCTCACAGGGGAAGGCGCGAACCCAACCCTCAGTACGATCGCGGACCTCGCCTATGCGCTCAACCTCGAGGTCGAAGTTCGTATCAAGGAGCGCCCTCGCAAGAGCAAGAGGCCGATAACTCCGGTCAGGATCTTCACCGCGGCATAGATCCCCAAGGGATCAGCCCGAACACCGTCGACGGCGCGCCCGAACCTTGCGCGTTCCTCGGTCATCCCACACGATCCACGACCCGGTCGCCCAGCACGCCGCGACCGCGCTAGCATCTGCCGGTCATGGGCGAACCCGAGGATCCGGCGACCGACCGACCCGTGGCGGTCGGTCCTGTCGATCCCCTGAAGGTCCCGCGGTTCGCGGGACCGTCCACCTTCGCGCGGCTGCCGAGGAGGGACGAGGTGGATCACTGCGACGTCGCCGTCGTGGGCGTCCCCTTCGACAGCGGCGTCACGTATCGCCCGGGAGCACGCTTCGGGCCGCACGCCGTTCGCAACGCGACGAGGCTGCTCCGCTCCTATCACCCGGGGCTCGACGTGCACCCGTTCGCCGCGCAGCAGGTCGCCGACGCCGGCGACATCGCCTGCAACCCGTTCGACATCGCGGAGGCGATCGCCCAGATCGAGTCGGGCGCCGAGGAGATCCTTTCGGGCGCTTCACACCTGTTGTCGATCGGGGGCGACCACACGATCGCACTGCCGCTCTTGCGCGTCATGAAACGCCGCCACGGTCCGGTCGCGCTCCTGCACTTCGACGCGCATCTGGACACGTGGGATACGTATTTCGGCGCCGAGTACACGCATGGCACGCCCTTCCGCCGAGCTTGGGAGGAAGGGTTGCTCCTGCAGGACCACGCGATGCACGTCGGGATCCGGGGACCGCTGTTCTCGCCGGAGGACCTCGTCGACGACGAACGGTTCGGGTTCGCGATCGTGGGAGCCATGGAGATGGACTCGACCGGCGTCGGGGATGTGGTCGCCCGGGTCCGTGAGCGGCTGGCCGATGCCCCCGTCTACGTGTCGATCGACATCGACGTCCTGGACCCGGCGCACGCGCCGGGGACGGGCACGCCCGAAGCCGGCGGCCTCACCAGCCGCGAGCTGCTGGGCATCCTGCGGGGTCTGGCAGGTGTGAACGTGGTGGGCGCCGACATCGTCGAGGTCGCCCCCGCGTACGACCACGCCGAGATCACGGCCATGGCCGCCTCGCACGTGGCGTACGAGCTGCTCGCGCTCTTCGCGCGCCGGCCTTAGCCCGGCACCAGCACGCCGAACCGCGCGAACCGCGCGAGCCGTGCATCCCGGCCGTCGTCGTCGGCGCTCTGCTCGAAGGACGCCTCGCCCGCCACGATCTCGGCGAACCCCGTCGCGACCTCGCGAAGGAAGGCGCCGATCTCGGCGTAGCGGCTGAAGTGGGCGACGTAGACGAACGCCACCTTGTCGGCTAGCTCCGCGATGCGCGCCGTCGATCGCGCGAACGCTTCGACGTCCGAATCGGGGAGGTGCGCGTAGATCGGCCCCGTGTTGTACGTGTCACCCCCGAAGAGCAGACCGTTCTCCTCGTCGAACAGGCAGATGGAGTCGGGCGTGTGGCCGGGCGTGTGCAGGACTTCGAGCGTCCGCCCGCCCAGATCCAGCCGATCGCCATCCCGGAGGAGTCGGGTCGGGATCGACGGCGGGATCGTCCAGGTGGCGAAGTCGAAGTCGTCGGGGAGAGGCCTGGGCGTGGTCTCGTCGCTCAGGAAGCCGAAGAACTCTTCGTCGGTCGCGCGGAAGTCACCGAACCGCTCGAGCATCCGACGTGTGTATGCGGCATAGGGCTCGAGCTTGGCCATGTCCGGCCCACTCTGCAGCTTCTCGGCGCCGAGCTCGTGGATCGCGATGTCGTCGAACCCGCCGTTCCCTCCGGAGTGGTCCCAGTGGTAGTGCGTGTTCACCACCAGCACGTCCAGATCGGTGAGCGCGTTGACGGCTGCACGGATGTCGCCGATCCCCAGACCGGTGTCGATGAGGACCGCGCGCTCACGGCCGGCAACGAGGAAGCAGTTCACGTGCGGCGGCGCGGCCACGAGCCACACGCCCGGTTGATGTTCCCGCGTCGCGAACCACGAGCCTGCCGTCATGGGAGCGGAAGTATGCTCGTGGCCCTGTCGGAGGTCAACGCGGAGGGGCGATGGAGAGGCGCTACACGGCGGCGGCGGTACAGGTCGCCCCCGCGTTCCTCGATCTCGAGGGGTCCCTGGCGATCGCCGTCCGTCAGATCGAAGCGGCCGCGTCCACGGGTGCGAAGCTCGTCGTGTTCCCCGAGACCTGGCTTCCCGGGTATCCCGTCTGGGCGGATGCCGGGATCCCTTGGGAGGACGACGCCTCCAAACGCGCCTTCGCTCGACTGCATCGAAACGCCGTCGAGGTGCCGGGACCGGCGACCGACGTCTTGACGAAAGCCGCACGGACGAACCGCGTTCACGTCGTCATGGGCATGACGGAGCGCGACGGGCGCTTCTCGAACGGCACCCTGTTCAACTCGCTCATGTTCATCTCGGACGAGGGAACGATCCTCGGAACCCATCGCAAGCTCGTGCCGACGCACTCGGAGCGCGTGATCTGGGGACGCGGGGACGGCAGCACGCTCCACGTGTTCGATACATCCGTCGGACGCCTGGGCGGCCTGATCTGCTGGGAGCACTGGATGCCGCTCGCTCGCTTCGCGATGCACGCGAAAGGCGAGCAGGTGCACGCGGCCGTCTGGCCAGACGTGCCCGAGATGCATCTCGTCGCCAGTCGCTCTTACGCGTTCGAGGGCCGGTGTTACGTGATATGCGCCGGGCTCACGCTCCCGCTCGACGCGGTGCCGGACGATCTCGAGATCCGTGACGCGATCGTCGAGGTCGCGAAGGAGAACGACGATCCGTCGCTCGTGTTGACCGGCGGATCGGCGATCGTGGGGCCGGACGGTGCCTGGTTGGCCGGGCCGGTGTCCGGCGGGGAAACGCTGATCTTCGCCGACATCGACCTGGATCGGATCGCTGAGGAGCAGCAGTCGCTCGACACGGCCGGCCACTACAACCGGCCCGATGTCTTCCACCTGCGTGTCGACGAGACCCCTCGCGACCAGGTGACCTGGCAGGTCGATGAAGATCCGCGTCCCTAGCGGTCGCGATCGAGGACGCCCGGGTCCGCCCCCAGGAACCGCAAGAGGTTGCCGAAGATCGCGAACATCGTAAACACGGTCGCCGCGATCAGGATGAACACCACAGCCACGGCGGCGATCGTCGGCGTGAACCCGTAGCGCAGGCTGTTGAACACCTTGATCGGCAACGTCTCGACGGCGAACCCCGCCACCAAGAACGCGATGATGTACTCGTTGAGGCTCAGCACGAACGCTGCCGCGTAACCGGTGATGATCGACGGCAGGAGGATCGGCAGCGTGATCGTTCGGAACGTCGTGCGTGGGTTGGCGCCGAGCGTCTGGGCGGCTTCGCCGAGCGAGCGATCCATCTGGTCCATCGCGAGCGAGATCGTGACGAGCGGGAGCGTCGAGAAGAAGATGCCGTGGGAAACGATGACGTTCTCGATCCGCTGGAAGAACCCGGTGGACAGCCAGAAGACCTGGGCCCCGATCGCGCTGATGACCGGCGGCAGCATGAACGGCAGGATGCCCAGCGAGTAGAAGAGCGGGGCGAGACGCACGTCGTAGGCACGGAGCACGTACGCGAGCGGCGTGGCGATCAGCACGGCGATCGCGCTGCTCCCCGCCGCGATGACGAGGCTTCGAGTGATCGCGTTCCGCCAACCGGGGTCGTTCAACAGCTCGGTATACCAATGGAACGAGAACCCGTCGGGCGGGAAGTCCATGTACCGGTTCTGGTTGATCGACACGATCGCCACCACGAGGAGCGGGGCCACGAGGAAGACGATCACCGCGGCCGTGATCGTCCACCGCAGCACTCGCATCAGGTTGCGCTCCTGGTCCGGGACTCGATGAGCATGACGATCCCCACCACGATCAGCGAGAGCACCGTCAGGAAGAGCGCCATCGCCGCGGCGAACGGCACGTTCGCGTTGAACGACGCCTGATCCGAGATGAACACCGAGAGCGTCCAGTGCTGCGGGCGCCCCAGGATCGAGGCGATCAGGTAGCTCCCGAGGGTGAAGACGAACACCAGCAGGAACCCCGCGATCAGGGTGGGACGCATGATCGGCACGACCACCGTGCGGAACGTCTTCCATGGCGATGCGCCCAGGGTCTGCGCAGCCTCGGTCACCTCGCGGTCCAGGCGCGAGAGCGGCGGATAGAGCGTCAGGACGCAGTAGGGGAACGCGATGTAGCTGAGGCCCAGGAGCACGGCCAGGAATCCGGGTTGATACGCGCGAGGCTCGTCCATCAACCCGAGCCAGACCAGGATGTTCGAGATCCCGGCGGCCCGTCCCAGCAGCACGCTCCACGCGAACCCGACGATGACCTCAGAGAGGCTGAGTGCCGAAAGCACCAGGATCAGCAGCGCGACGTGCGGGCGACGGCGCATCCGGGTCAGGAAGAAGGTGAATGGGAACGCCACCGCGATGCACAC
>JAYUAK010000083.1:0-2311 GCA_043741335.1 Actinomycetota bacterium | reverse complement strand
GACCCTGCGCCGGGTCCTCGCTCTTCTTCGCCGCGCCTGCGAGCTTCGTCGCGTTCCAGAACTTGTCATGCAGATCCGGGTTCGCGGCGAGGTGCTCGGGCTTGAAGTAGTCGGTCCACAGCACCCACAGGTGGTGCTTGACCAGATCCGCGCGCTCCTCCTTGATCGCGATCGCGCGCTCGCGGAAGACCGGGTCCTCGGACCCGGCGAACTTCTCCTGACAGGCCTTCACGGACTCTGCTTCGATACGGGCCTGCGCCGGGTCGTACACGCCACACGGAAGATCGCAGTGGGCGTGGACGACGCGGGCCGGCTTGAGCAATCCTTCAAGGATGGACATGCTGCCTCCCTCTGGTGGGCCAACTCCCGAAACTTACCACCGCGGTCGGAAACCGTTCTTCCGGTTGCTGGCCGGCGTCGGTGTGATGGCCGGAGTCGCGTGGGCATGTCTACGCTTCAAGCCGTCGCGCGTGATCATCGAAGGCGGCAGTATGGCCCCGACGCTCGCGCCCGGCGACTGGGCGCTGACGATCCCGCTGCATGATCCGAAGGTCGGCGACGTCGTTGTCGTCGAGCACCCCGGCCGGCCCGGCTACGAGATGGTGAAACGCTTGTCGGCCGGCCCCGGCGATCACGTCGGTGAGCGAACGCTCGGCGACGACGAATGGTGGATCGAAGGCGATCTCACCGAGGCATCCACCGACAGCCGGCAGTTCGGTCCGGTGACGAGCGACGGATTGAAGGCGAAGGTCGTCTTGGTCTACTGGCCGCCTGAGCGTCGCCACCGGGTGTTGCGGGGGACGTGGAGTGAGCGCGCCTCCGGCCGATGATCGTTCCCGGGGACCGGGGATAAGGTGAAGGGCCATGCGCGCCGACCTTGTAGACATGCAGGACACGTTCGCGCCCCCGCCCCCACGCCCGGATCTGAGCCCGACGTTGCCGGCGGGTCCGGACCACGCGCTGGGCACGGACTTCTTCGTCCCCCCGCCACGGCGGTCCTCCAGGTTCGCCGGGATCCTGGCGGTCGTCGTCGCGGTCTGCATCGTCGCGAGCGCGGCGCTCACCCCGGTCGTCCAGGCGTGGGAGGCTGGCCGACACAACCACGACTTCTCCTTCGTGGCGACGCTCAGAGGGCACCCGGTCCGCTGGAATCCATGCGAGCCGATCCACTACGTCGTCAACCTCGGAGCCGCGCCGTCCGGATCGCTGCAGGATGTTCAGGACTCCGTGCTGCGCCTTTCGAGCGCGACGGGCATCACGTTCACGTATGACGGGCTCACGGACGAGGTTCCCGGTCGATATCGCGACGTGTACCAACCGGGCCGCTACGGCGAACGATGGGCGCCCGTGTTGATCGGGTGGGTCGATCCCCGGACAAGCAGTTTCGACTTCCAGCCGGGCGGACGTGAAGCCGCGGGCGTCGCCGGGCCGCTGTACCCCGACCCCGGACCGTCGACGATCTACGTGAGCGGCGTGGTCGCGATCAACGTGGACGATCCGAACCCGCCCGGCTTCGGATCGGTGGGCGCGCAAGGGCCCGTCGTGCTGCACGAATTGGCACACGTGCTGGGTCTCGGACACTTCAAGGCCCAGGGCGAGCTGATGGAGCCGTCCGGCGGCGGCATGACCGGGTTCGGTCAGGGCGATATGGAAGGGCTCCGCGAGCTGGGCCGCTCGCAGGGGTGCCTCACGACCCCGTCCACGCCGAGCGGCTGATCCCACTTGTCTGGACCGAGTCTCACGCGCTAGGCTGTTGCACCTGCAAATGATCTGCACACGCGAACTCGGCACCGTCGCGGCCATGATCCCCGACCGCATCTGCTGTTCCTGCTGACAGGGACGGCCCCGCGAACGCGCGCCGTCCGCACCACCCCCTTTCCCTCGACCCTCCTGGAGGTACCTCCTGTGGATGTCATCACCCGTACCGTCGACGCCAAAGGCCAGTCCTGCCCCGGACCGCTCGTCTCGCTCGCTAAGGCCCTGAAGGACGCCGAGAACGGAGACATGCTCGAGCTCCTGGCGACCGACCCCGGATCGCGTTCCGATGTGCCGAGCTGGTCCACGATCAGTGGCAACGAGCTGCTCGAGGCCGAGACGCTCGACGACGGCACGTTCCGCTACGTGGTCAGGAAGGCCTGACAGTGGGCGCGACGACGGCCGAGCTGGCCGATCTCTACGCGCGTCTCGAGGCGTTGGAGCAAGCGCAGTCCAAGCCGGTAGAGGAGAAGAACAAGTTGACGATCATCGCCTGGGGCGGTGACCTCGATCGCATCTGGCCGACGTTGATCCTGTCGACCACCGCCGCCGCGAG
>JAYUAK010000082.1:0-5561 GCA_043741335.1 Actinomycetota bacterium | reverse complement strand
TGCACCGCTTGCCTGCTGGGCCTGGCGGCGACATGGGTCCTGGGTCGGTCTGCGGTCGTACGCCAACCGGAGCGGATCGCATCTTGGATGGGGATCAGCCTTCTAGCGAGCGTCCTCCGGCTGTTCGTCATCGTCATCCTGAGGGGAGCCGGCCTGCCCGATTGACGGGATACTCGCAATCAGTCTCGGATGATGCCGGCCTTCATGCCACCGTCGACGAGCAGCACGGACCCGGTACAGAACGACGACTCCGCGCTCGCGAAGAACGCGGCTGCATCGGCCACGTCAGTCGCTTGTCCGATCCTGCCGAGCGGGGGCATGGTCCACTCCGACGAGTCGTACGGCCAGCCCTCCTCGCCCCCGGGTGACGAGGAGTGGCGCATGCCCGGCTCGATATCGCCCGGGCAGATGCAGTTCGAACGCACACCGTCGCGACCGCCGTCGAGCGCAATCATCTTCGACAGCATGATGACCGCTGCCTTGGAGATGGAGTACGCGCCGATCTCCGGCTCACCGGTCACGCCTGCGTCGGAGGAGATGTGGATCATGCAGCCGCTCCGCGCGGCCAGGTGCGCGTAACACGCTCGCGCGTACAGGAACACTCCACGCAGGTTGATTGCCATCAAGCGGTCGAAGTCCGCGATGGGTGTGTCGATCAGCCGCGCGTCCACGTTGATCCCCGCGTTGTTGACCAGGATGTCGAGCCCTCCAAGCTGCTCGACCGTGAATGCGACCGACGCGTCGACCTCGTCCGGATCGGCGGCATCGGCCCGGCAGAACCACGCCTCAGCGCCGTCGGATCCGCGGAGCCGCTCGAGTGCCCGGGCTCCCAGCGCTTCGTCACGCCCGGTCACGACGACTGAGGAACCCTCCGCCAAGAATCGCTCCGCGATCGCCAAACCGAGCCCGGAGGTTCCACCGGTCACGAGCGCAGCCTTGCCGTCCAGGCTCCCCATCCGCGGAGCTTAACGCCAGGTTGACGATGCACGGTACGCGGGAGAGGCTCCCTCGATGCGACGCGCCCCAATGAAACCGGTGGCGAGAACGATGCTCATCTGCATGATCGCCGCAGCCCTGGTGCCGGCCGGGTCTCTTCCGTCGGCCGGAGCCATCGAGACCCACGGCGACGGCTGGCACTCGTGGCTCCGCGGCAACCCGACCGACGTGCAGGTCCACACAAAGGGCGGAACGATGCTCGAGGGCGGAGGCTCGGACCGTTGGCCGGCGTGGGAGTGGTTCCTGCGGCAGGCGGGCTACGGCGACATCGTCCGGTACAGACGCTCAAGCTCACGAAGCGCGTGGCCGCCTCCGATCCGTTCGTCATCGCCAGCGTTTCGGGCGCCGACGGCATCTTCTTCGCCGGTGGCGACCAATCCGATTATGTGCGCGTATGGAAGGACACGCCGGTGGAAGACGCGGTCAACGACGTCATCGCGCGCGGCGGCGCCATCGGCGGCATCAGCGCCGGTCTCGCGATCCTCGGGCAGTTCCTGTTTGCGGCGGAGAAAGACACGATCCAGTCCGGTCAGGCGATGGCGGACTGCTACGCAAAGAAGATCTCCCTGGAGCGAGATATGCTCAGCGAGCCTACGCTCGCGTCCGCGATCACCGACACGCATTTCACACAACGGGCGCGCATGGGCCGCCTGCTCACGTTTATGGCGCGCATCATCACCGACGGCTGGTCCACCCGCGTCAAAGGCATCGGCGTGGACGAGGACGCCGCGGCGCTCGTCACGAGCGACGGCATGGCGACGATCGCCGGTCAGGGGCAACGTGTCGTTCGTGAAGATGCGCGCCAACGACGTCCTCACCTGTGCGCCCGGGAAGCCGCCGAAGACGCGGTTCGTCAACGTGCATGTGATCCCTGTTGGTTCGACGTTCGACATCGCGAACTGGCGCGGCGACCAGAACCCGCCCGTCCGGGTGCGAGTGAAGAACGGCGCCCTCATCTGGACTAGCTGAGCCACAGACCTATGGTGACGATCGACGATGTGCGAGTCCTGGCGACGACGTTGCCGTGCAGTGTGGAGGCACTCGTGCGAGATCGAGTGAAGTTCCGGGTCGACCGCATCGTCTATCTGGCGTTCTCGCGCGACGAAACCGGGATGGGGTTCGGATTCCCGAAGGAGGAACGGGAGGCGCTGGTGGCGGCCGAGCCGGAGAAGTTCCCGCTGCCGACCAAGTCCGATCTCCGCTATCACTGGGTCGATGTTCGGCTCGCGGCCATCGACCAGAAGGAGATGCGCGAGCTGGTGCTCGACGCCTGGCGGATGGTCGTGCCGAAGCGAGTGGCCGCCGAATACGACCGCCTCAACGAGGACTGAGGATCCGACATGCCGCTCCAGAACCGCGTCACGCCGCTCGGCGAGCTGATCGCGGACCCCACACGCGGCTTGGTCTACGGCAACCGCGGGTGCCTGCACGACGAGAACGGGCGCATCCGTCGCCGCTACAACGGAAAGCGTTGGATCGCGTGCCGGCTGCGATTCCAAGGTTGGCACCGCCATCCGCTGCTGCAGCCCGGACGATTCACCGAGCTGTTCTTCCTGGACGAGGCGACCGCGTTCGCCGCCGGGCATCGCCCGTGCGCGCTCTGTCGCCGCGAGGACTACACGCGTTTCATCGAGATCTGGCGAGATCTTCACCTGGGCCAGATCGGCGCCGACGCGATCGATGCGCAGCTTCACAGCGAGCGTGTCGATCCGCTCACACGGGCGCAGCGTCACCATGAAGCACCGCTCGACGACCTCCCCGACGGCGCGTTCGTTCTGCGGGACCGCACACCCTGGCTGGTCCTCGACGGGCATCTCCTACGCTGGACGCCGGCAGGCTACGTCGAGCGCGCGTTGCGACCCGCGCGACAGCGGGCGACAGTGATCACGCCCCCATCACTCGTCGAGGTTCTGAGGACCGGTTGGCAACGGGTCGTTCCACTGCTCCACCAAACGGCACCCGCAACCTTCTGAGCGGACGTGCTAGCGTCGCGGCCTCGTGGACGGTACAGAGCTCGCCTCGCGGACCGGCACGAGCGCGGATCGGGTCACGGAGCTCACCGCGGCCGGCGTGCTCACGCCGAACTCCGATGGCTCCTTCGGCCCCGCCGACATCAACCGCGTTCGGATCGCCGAGTCGCTCATCGCCGAAGGGTTCGCTCTCGACGACATCACTCGCCTGCTGAGCATCAACCGCCTTTCGTTCGCCCCGATCGACGGTCTCCTCGCCTCCTTGATGGCGCTGGACACGCGGAGCCTGGACGACCGCGTCCAGGAAACGGGATCCACGATCAAGCTGCATGTCCCCGAGACGGTCCTGATCGGCGAGAGGATGGGAGAAGCGCCCGCGTTCAGGGCGGATCCGGCCACGGTCACGCTCCCCTACTCGGGGTTGTCCGTTCTCGTCCCGGACAGGTATATCCGGTCGCCGCTCCCCGATGACCATCGCACAGAAGTCCAGCCAGACATCTCCGTAGCGTTCACCGCCGCGGACTACTTCGGCGGACGTGATCCCGTGCTTCGGCGAGCGCTGAAGTAGCGACTGGCGGCCTTACCGCGGAGCCGGGACCAACTCGTTGAGCAATTCGCGCACCCGGCGGTCGATCTCGTCTCGGATCGACCGCACTTCATCCGCCGGCTTGCCGGCCGGGTCGGGGAGGTCCCAATCCAGGTACCGCTTTCCCGGGTAGATCGCGCAGGCGTCGCCGCATCCCATCGTGATCACGACGTCCGCATCGCGAACGGCCTCGTCGGTCAGCGGCTTTGGGAACTCCTTCGAGAGATCGATCGCGAGCTCCGCCATGACCTCGACGGCGGCGGGATTGATCTCATCGGCCGGCGTGCTCCCCGCGGATCGGACATGCACCCGTCCCTGCGCGTGGTGGTCGAGCAGCGCCGCCGCCATCTGACTGCGCCCCGCGTTGTGCACACAGACGAAGAGGACCTCAGGCGTCTCGTTCATCCCTCGGGAGCGTCCGTGGACTTCGTCGCCTTGACGATGGCCGAGTGCATCCCGGGGGTGGGCTCGTGCGTGGACGTGATGGTGATGTCTTCGAACCCGGCGGCGCGCAGACCATCTTCGAACTCCTTGAACGAGAGCGCTCCCGCGATACAGCCGACGAAGGTTCCGCGCTCGGCACGTTGCGCAGACGTGAGGTCGTTGTCGGCGACGACGTCGGCGATGCCGATCCGTCCGCCTGGACGTAAGACGCGGTGGATCTCGGCGAAGACGCGCGGCTTGTCCGTCGACAGGTTGATGACGCAGTTGGAGATGACCACGTCGACCGTGTTAGCGGGGAGCGGAACGTCCTCCATGTAGCCGCGAAGGAACTCGACGTTGGTCGCGCCGGCCTCATCGCGATTCCTGATCGCCAGGGCGAGCATCTCCTCAGTCATATCCAGGCCGTAGACCTTGCCGGTCGCGCCGACGCGCCTCGCCGACAACAGGACATCGATGCCGCCGCCCGAGCCGAGGTCGAGCACCGTCTCGCCGGGGTTCAGGTCGGCCACTGCCGTGGGGTTGCCGCACCCGAGGCTCGCGAGAACCGCCGCCTCGGGAAGTCCTTCGTCATGCAGTGCCTCATACAGGTCGGGCCCGAAGGCGTGTCCCTCCTCGGCGCACGTCGATCCCGGGTGACAGCAGTCGCATGCGGCGCCGTCCCCCGCCGAGACTCCGGTCGCCGCCTCCGCGTAACGGAGCCGGACCTCTTCGCGCAGCTCGGTATCCGTGGTCATGTCAGTCCTCCTTGGCGACGAACACGTCGGCCAGTCGATCCAACCCATCACGATTGAGCGAGTAGTACGCCCAGGTGCCTCGCTGCTCCCGCTCTAGCAGTCCGACGTCGAGCAGCTTCTTGAGGTGGAAGCTGACGGTCCCCTGCGACAGACCGACCTGCGGCAGGAAGTCGCACACGCACACCGGCTCCGTGGAGTTCGCGAGCAGATTGACGATGCGGACGCGCGTGGGATCGGCCAGCGCCTTGAAGATCGCCGCCAGCACGTCCGCCTGGTCGTCGGTGATGTCGGGCGCGGCGACGGGCGTGCAGCACGCAACCGGCGCTTGCGCGATCTCCTGGATCAGCTTGGTGGCCATCGCTCCTCCATCGACGTTCCTCGATACAGCAGCACGATAGGGGCATTCATCGAGGTTTGTCAATGTACCTCCGAAGGACTCGCCGCTACAGTGCTCGGCCATGAGCCGAGTAGCGCGCTACGGGAAAGCCATCGCACGTGAGGGATGCGGCGAGGAGCTGGCTCGGCTCTTGCTGGCCGCCGCAGACGCGCTTGCCGACGACCCGGGGTGCGAGCTGTACCTGGTCAATCGTCAGAAGAGCGCACCCGACATCATCTGGGTCACCGAACTGTGGCGATCGCAAGCCGACGTGGACGCCTCGATAGCGAAGATCGGCGGCAGCGCTGACGCGGTGATGGCGCTCATCGACGACTGGGAGATGATCGAACTCGAACTGCTCGGCGGTAAAGGGTGAACGCTCCCGTCTAGGAGGCGAGGGCTCCGTCCGCTTCGCGGACGTCGATCGCCGTGATGGTGGTGTCCCAGTCCCAAGG
>JAYUAK010000081.1:0-5569 GCA_043741335.1 Actinomycetota bacterium | reverse complement strand
GCAGCGCCGAGAGCGATCCGATATTCACCACGGCACCCCCGCCCGCTCGGATCAGCTCGGGGATCCCGTACTTGCAGACCCAGACCATCGCCTTGAGGTTGATCGCCATCACGCGATCCCAGACGGTCTCGTCAGTCTCGAGCACTCCCAGGTCCCGGTCGCGCCACAGCACGCCCGCGTTGTTGTACAGGATGTGCAGCGCACCGAACCGTTCCACCGCCGCCTGCACCGCGTCGCGCACCTGCCGCTCGTCGGCCACGTCGGCGACGAACGTGGCGATGTCGCCTCCTTGTTCGCGGACCATCGAGCCCGTCGTCTCGAGCGATGCCGAGTCGAGATCGAGCGCGGCGACCTTCGCGCCTTCGCCGGCGAACACGAGGCACGCCTCGCGGCCCATGCCGCTGCCAGCCCCGGTGATCAAGGCGACCTTGCCAGCAAGTCTGCTCACGAGCCCACTACCCGGTAGAGGCGCCAATGGTCGGGGACCCCTTTCAGCTCGTGCTCGCCGGCGTCTTCGAACGCGAGACCGGAACCCGCGACGAGGTCCTTCACCGTCTGCGAGACGAACACCTCGGAGGGTCCTGCTTTGGCCGCGACTCGCGCGCCGATCGACACGGAGATCCCCGCGCACTTGCCGTCGACCAGCTCGCATTCCCCGGTGTGGATGCCGGCTCGGATCTTGATCCCGAGCGGCTCGACGGCTTTGACGATCTCCTGCGCGCACGCGACCGCCCGCGCAGGCCCGTCGAACCTTGCGTAGAAGCCGTCGCCGGCCGTGTCCTGCTCCAACCCACGGAACCGCCCGAGGAGGTCGCGAACCAGGGCGTGGTGGCGCTGCACGAGTTCCTTCCAGCCGATGTCACCGAGCTCGGACTGCTTCTCGGTGGACGCGACGATGTCGGTGAAGAGCAGGGTGGCGAGGATCCGTTGGGTCTCAACGGGGCCGAGGAGCCGAGTCACGAACGCAGCGGTTGCCGCCAGCGCGACCTGATGTGAGTCGTCGTCGAGCCATGTGTAGACGCCGCGCATCGTAGGTAACTCACGAAGCTCGGCGTCCGGGATCCGCCGGGCGAAAAACTCTGCGGGTCCGCGTTCGGCCGGCGAGAACAGGACCAACGTCGGCACCCGCACCGCCGGGAGCACGTCCGAGACGTCCGCGTCCTTCATCATCCGGTAGAAGGCGGCAGCGTCACCGGGGCTCAGGCCCCGCCGCATGAACGTCACGAACCAGTCCTGGAACCCGGGATCGTCCGCCTTGCCAGGTGCCCATTCGCGGAGGAGGTGTAAGAAGAAGTCGCGCTTGCCCCAGTTCGATCGAACATCGCTCAGCCGTTCGTTCCACTCGCTCTCGCTCGGTGCCCAGGGGTAGTCCGGCGTGGGGAGTCCCTTAACCGACGGATCGATGATCACCAAACCCCTTGTGCGCTCGGGGTAGGTGGCGGCGAACAGCGTCGCCATCCGCGTGCCCTCTTGAGCCGTCCACAAGACGGCCCGTTCCGAGCCGACCGCGTCCATCACCGCACGGACGTCATCGATGCGTGTCTCGAGGGTGGGGAACCCGGTGACGCGATCCGACAGGCCGGTCCCGCGCTTGTCGATCATCAAGACACGGCCGATCTCGGCGAGCCCGAGGATCAACTGGAGCATGAGCGGCTGGTCCCACGAGGAGAGCAGATCTCCGGCGAGCCCTCGAACGAACAGGATGTCCGTCGGGCCCTCGCCCACGATCTGATACGCGATGCTGACGTCGCCGCTGCGGGCGTAATAGACCTCGGGGATCTCAGCCATCGGAGCATCTTCCGCCGCACGGGGTTCGGGCCGCAACCTGGGGGTTCGTTAGACTGGCCGCTCGATGGCCGACACGTATCGAGTGATCGTCGCGAAACCCGGATTGGACGGGCATGACCGTGGCGCGAAGGTTGTGGCCCGCGCGCTCCGCGACGCGGGGTTCGAGGTCATCTACACAGGACTGCATCAGACACCCGAACAGATCGCCGAGACCGCCATCCAGGAGGATGCGGACGCGGTCGGCCTCTCGTGCCACTCGGGCGCGCACATGACGCTCTTCCCACGCGTGGTCGAGCAGCTCCGCGAACGCGGCGCCGGCGAGATCCTGGTGTTCGGCGGCGGCATCATCCCCGTCGACGACATCGCGAAGCTCGAGGACGCGGGCATCGAGAAGATCTTCACGCCCGGCGCGTCCACCGTGGACATCGGCGGATGGCTCCGCGAACGCCTGGAGCGCGGCGCGGCGAACTGACATCCGAGGAGGCCAGTGGATCTCTACGAGCATCAAGGCAAGGACGTCTTCCGCGCCCACGCGATCCCGACGCCACGCGGCATCGTTGCGACGACGCCCGAAGAGGCGGCGGACGCGACGACCGAGCTGGGCGGTCGCTCGGTCGTGAAGGTCCAGGTGCAGATCGGCGGTCGCGGCAAGGGCGGCGGTGTCGTGCTCGTCGACTCGCCCGAGCGCGCCGCCGAGGAAGCCGGGCGCATGCTCCGCGACGGTTTCAAGGAGATGCCGGTCACCCGCGTCCTCGTCGAGGAGCTGCTCCCGATCGCGCAGGAGTTCTACACGTCCTTCGTGCTGGATCGTTCGACCGGGGACTACCTGGCGATGATGACGGCCGAGGGAGGTGTCGACATCGAGGAGCTGGCCCGCACGCGGCCGGAAGCGATCCGGCGCGTGCACGTCGACCCGATGCTCGGCCTCCGCATGTATCACGTGCGCGAGCTAACGGGGACGCTGCCGTCGGAGGCGAGGGAGGGCGCCGCCGACATGCTCCGCAAGCTCTACGCGATCCTCGCCGAACAGGACGCCACGCTCGTCGAGGTGAACCCACTCGTGCTGTTGGAGGACGGCCGCGTGATCGCGCTGGACTCCAAGCTGACCATCGATGACAACGCGCTCTGGCGACACCCGGAACTCGACGAGCTCAAGGCCGCGTTCCCGATCGATCCGGTGGAAGCGCGCGCCAAGGACGCAGGCCTTCAATACGTGAAGCTCGACGGTGCGGTCGGGATCATCGGCAACGGCGCCGGCTTGGTGATGTCCACGCTCGATCTGGTCGCGCAAGCCGGCGCGAAGGCCGCGAACTTCCTGGACATCGGCGGCGGGGCCAGCGTGGACACCATGGCGACCTCGCTCGAAATGATCCTCTCGGATCCGGCGGTGAAGGCCGTGCTGATCAATATCTTCGGAGGCATCACGCGGTGTGACCTTGTGGCGCAGGGCATCCTGGAAGCCTTGGTCAGGATCGAGGCGCACGTGCCGATCGTCGTCCGGTTGGACGGAACGAACGCACGCCTCGGCCGCGAGATCTTGAACGAGGCCGCCCATCCGCGGATCGTTTCCGCCACGACGATGCTCGAGGGCGCACAACGGGCCGCCGATCTGGCGAACGCAGGGGAGGCCGCGTGAGCGTTCTGGTCGGCTCGGAGACGAGGCTCGTCGTGCAGGGGATCACCGGGCGAGAAGGCACATTTCACACGCTGCGCAACCGCACGTATGGCACGCAGGTCGTCGCGGGCGTGACCCCGGGCAAGGCCGGTGCGGATGTCGAGGGCATCCCGGTGTTCGACACGGTGGTCGACGCGGTCCGCGAGACCGGTGCGAACACGTCGATGATCTTCGTGCCCCCGCGGTTTGCGGCAGAGGCGATCCTTGAGGCCGCCGACGCCGGTGTCGACCTGATCGTCTGCATCACGGAGGGGATCCCCGTCCTCGACATGGCGAACGTCCACAGCTACCTCAAGGGCGTGGGCTCGACGCTCGTCGGCCCGAACTGCCCCGGCGTGATCTCCCCCGGCGTCGCGAACGTCGGGATCATCCCCGGCGAGATCTGCGCGCCCGGTCGCGTGGGCCTGGTCAGCCGCTCCGGCACGCTCGTGTATCAGATCGTGCACGAGCTCACGCAGCTGGCGCTCGGCCAGTCGACCTGCGTCGGCATGGGCGGCGATCCGGTGCACGGCATCGGCTTCATCGAGTCGTTGGCGGCCTTCCAAGCCGATCCGGAAACCGACGTCGTGGTCATGGTTGGCGAGATCGGGGGCGACGACGAGGAGCGCGCTGCCGCCTTCATCGCCGAGCACGTCACGAAACCGGTGGTCGGCTACATCGCAGGGTTCGAGGCGCCGCCGGGCAAACGCATGGGTCACGCGGGCGCGATCGTGACCGGCTCGAAGGGGACCGCTGTGGCGAAAGCCGAGGCGCTCGAAGCCGTCGGTGTTCGCGTGGGCCGTACGCCCAACCAGGTCGCCGAGCTGGTGCAGGCGGCCTTGGCGTGAACCCTCCGGCGCCGCCGGCTTCTCCGGAGGCGCCCGCGGTGCCGACAGATCGTGCGGGTGTCGGCGCGCGCGCAGCGATCCCGGTCGCGATCAAGGGCGGGCTCGGTGCGTTCGCGATCGTCGCGCTCGCGGGGCAAGCGGCGCCGGCGTTGATCGACATGTTCGGTGGTGGATTGGCCCTTCCCACCGCGCTCAAGCTCGGCTGGTTCTACGAGCTCGCGTTCCATCGCGTCGGCATCGACATCGCGGCGACGGGCGGTGCGACCGCGCGGCTGTTCATCGCCTTCCTGCCGGGAATGGGGCTCGCGCTCTGGCTGCTCTACCGAGCCGGACGGGCGGCGGCCGGCCGCGCGGGACCCGTGGTCCGCGATCGCGTGTTCGCGGTGACGATCGTCGGGCTCGCGTACGCGCTTCCGATCGCCGTCATCACGGCGATCGTGCATCTCCGGCTCGACCCCGGCGTTGCGTTCCTGCCCGGCACGGTTCGTCTTCAGGGGGTCGTGTGGCAGGCCTTCGTCTTCCCTGCGTTGCTGGGGATCGCGGCGGGAGGCACAGCAGGCATCGTCGGATCGATGCCCCGCGGATCGCGGGCCTGCGCGTGGCTGATCGGAGGCTGGCGCATGGTGCTCGGCGCGCTGGGTCTCGCGGTGCTCGGCGTGCTGATGCTCGCCGCGGTCCGACCCCAAGGACTGGCCACGTACACGAGAGCGGTGTCGGCCAACGGATCCCGAGTGGCGATGCTGCTCCTGGGACATCACGCTCTGCTATTACCGAGTCAGTCGTTCCTGGTGCTCGCGCCGTCGATGGGTGGGTGTATGTCGCTCCGCGGTCCCGTGGCGAGACTCACCCTCATCTGCCCGGGGACCATGCCCGTCGGCTATCTGGCGTTCGTGCTCGTGCCGTTTCTTGCGACCCTGGCTGCGGGCCGGTGGATCGCGGCGCGCGCAGTCGGGACACGCACTCGTCTTTCTCATGGCGCCGGCGCCGGGGTCGTCTTCGCAGTGCTGGTCGGTGTCGGCACGTGGATGGCAAGCATCGACCTCGTGGTCAGTCGGGCGAATACATCCGGGACGTCGTCGTTCACGCTCGGAGCGCGGCCGGTGCCGACGGCCTTGCTCGCGCTGGCTTGGGGCGTGGTCGGAGGATCGGTGGGAGCGTTAACGCTCCGGAGACCTCAGGACGAGGGAACGCCGGAACCGGGCGAGCCCGAGGATCCCGCGCCACCCAGCCCGACCTCCGTGTAGTGCGTTTCGAGTTGCGTGAAGCGACGCCATGCCCC
>JAYUAK010000080.1:0-2319 GCA_043741335.1 Actinomycetota bacterium | reverse complement strand
ACGCGCAGGCGGTAAGCACGACCGAGGTCACCTGCGCAAAGTGACCTACTCGACAACTCGGTACAGGTGCCAGCGGTCGGGGACGCGCTTCAGGTCGTGCTCATCGACGTCCTCCAACGAGAGACCCGCTCCTGCGACGAGGTCCTTCATGGTCTGCGAGACGAGGACCTGGGAGGCCTGGCGAGCGCCGCGTCATGACTGACGGAATGAGTTGAGGTCCCTGCCGAGGTCGGCGGTTTCGCGGAACCCTTTGAGCGCGTGGGCATCGCGTCGTTGATGGTACGAAGCCAGCGCGGACGTCTCGGGCGTCCTGCCCGAGAGGACATTGTCGATGGCCTCGGCGAGGAACGTCGCGTGGATCGACGCGTTGTCCATCCCCAAGCCCGTCCAGGGATCCTGGAACATCGACGCGTCACCTACGAGCGCCCATCCCGGTCCCGCCGGCACTCTCACGACCGAGGGCCTGGGCCCGCAAGCCCAGAGTCTGCCGGACCACTCCGCTCGTTTCACCCGTTCCGCCAAGAAGGGATGCGCCGCAAGGCGTGCTCCGAACGCACGCTCCGCGTCGGTGCGGATGTGCGCGTAGTCAGCGAGGTTCACCGATATCGCGATGCACGCCGTACCCCCGTCGCTCGGGAAGACGTACGCTAGCTCGTCGTCCGCGAGTGAGAACTCGGGCCCATCGGGGTCGCCGTGGGGACCCTCGAACCGGTTGGCGTAGCGGTAGTACATGGCACGGGCTGGCGGCACCTCCTCTTGCACTTCCGCTGCAAGACGGCCTACTCGAGTCGCGTGACCATCGGCACCGATCACGAAGCGCGCACGCACCTCCCGTGACCCGGACGCGTCGGAGATCTCCGCACCGACCACCCGATCGCCGTCGTAGATCAGCCCCACGAAGTTCGTCTCCTCTTCGATCCGAACGGTGGGCTGCCGTCGCGCCTGCTCGACGAGCATCGCGTCGAGGGGTTCCCGGCGGACCGACAGGTTGAAGCCCACATCACCGGGATCCTGCGGAGGGTCGACGGTCGAGGTCCCGTCGATCGCGTCCGCGTTGTACTCGCGGACCAGGCGCGGTGCGCCGAGCGCCAACGCGTCGTTCAACACACCGACGCGCTCGAGCACGCTCGCACATCCGGAGCCGCGGAAGAAGTGCGTCGACAGCGTGCTGCTCGGGAACGTCGCCCGATCGATGACGAGCACCTGCCACCCATCCTGACCGAGGAACGTCGCGAGGATCGAGCCAGCCACTCGCGCTCCCACGATGAGGACGTCGACCTCGATCGTCATCTCGATCAACGGGCTCCCTAGGTCAGGCTTCTAGAGTCAGTTCGCCGGATACAGAGGCGACGGAGTGAGAGGGGTACGCTTCGCCCGCAACGCCTTTCTCTGAGTCCAGAACCTTGAGCATGGGGCGGGCCGCCACCCAACTAGAGACCGCCGCTTCTGAGGTCGCAGGTTCGAGCGTTGCCGCGCCCACAGTCACAGTCGGATCCCCCCGGTCACCCTCGAGATCAGTTGGACTTCGCGTACTTCTCCGCGCCGGAGAACTCCACCGACGTCACTGGCTCATCCCCTACGACCCAGGCGTCATGTCCGGGCTGGACCTCGTACGCCTCTCCGGCACCGAGCTCCGTCTCGCCGCCGTCGTCGGTCACCACGTGGAGCGTGCCCGAAAGGACGTACCCGACGTGGTGTGCCTGGCACGAATCGGTCTTCGCGATCGGCTTCACGCTCTCCGACCACTTCCATCCCGGCTCGAACGTGTACCTGCCGATCGTGGAGCTCCCGATCTTCACGACCTGGACCTGTCCGTGACCGAACGTCCTGGTCTCGTCCGGGCTGTCCATCCGCCTGTTCGTCACACCCATCTCCCGCTCCTTTCTCGACACACGGTCCGAAGCCTATTACACGCACCGGGGCTCGATCTTGATGCGCCGAGCGGACACCGGTGCGACGCGCGACTCAGAGATGGAAGGACCCGCTCGGCAGCGTCGCGCGGGCTGCCTGCGCCGGGGCGCATGGACGTTATCGACTCTATGACTGTCCGCTCATCATCCGGTAGAGGCGCCAGCGATCGGGGACGCCTTTCAGCTCGTGTTCACCGGCGTCCTCGAGGGTGAGGTCCGAGCCGGCGGTGAGGTCCTTCAGGTCTGTGAGACGAGCACGTCCGAGGGGCCGGCGTGGGCCATCACGCGCGCCCCGATCGAGACGGACAGAGTCGGGGCCAGGAACCGTGTCCATGGGCGGCTCGGGCGGCCCCGGGAAGAAGTTCAAGCGCCTCGACCTCAACGACCCGGCGAGCCGCAACAAGGTCCG
>JAYUAK010000079.1:0-2322 GCA_043741335.1 Actinomycetota bacterium | reverse complement strand
CGCCCTGCCTTCACCCACGGCCCCGGCGAGCGGAACCACCGCGGCCGTAGCTCCCGTAGCGGCAGCAGCCCCTGCGCCCGTGCCGGATCGGCCGATCGCGATCGTTCCTCCAAAGCCCACACTTCCCATCATGCAGTTCGTCCGAGGTGCTACGCCGCAGACGATCGCCGAGAAGGTGGGCAAGTCTCCGGCCGACATCGTGAAGGTCCTATTCATGGCAGGGGAGATGGCGACGGCAACCACATCGCTCTCCGATGACGGGATCGCCATCGTCGCCGGCGATCTGGGGTTCCACGCCGAGATCATCGGAGTCGAAGAAGAGGTCGGCGCGGAGCCGGAGGAAGCGGTCGACGAGTCGAAGCTCGTCACACGCCCCCCCGTTGTGACCGTCATGGGCCACGTGGACCACGGCAAGACGAAGCTTCTCGACGCGATCCGAGAAACGGACGTGGTTGCGGGCGAGTTCGGCGGCATCACGCAGCACATCGGCGCCTACCAGGCACATCTTGGCGGGCGTGAGATCACGTTCATCGACACCCCGGGCCACGAGGCGTTCACGGCCATGCGCGCCCGCGGCGCGAAGATCACCGATGTGGTCGTGTTGGTCGTGGCCGCCGACGACGGCGTGATGCCGCAGACGATCGAGGCCTTGGACCACGCGAAGGCGGCGAGCGTGCCGATCATCGTTGCCGTGAACAAGGTCGACAAGGAGCAGGCCGACCCGACGCGCGTTCGAACGCAGATGGTGGAGCGAGGCATCGTGCCGGCGGAGTACGGGGGCACCTACGAGTTCGTCGATGTCTCCGCCCTAGCAAAGACCGGCCTGGACACGTTGCTCGAGACCATCTTGCTCGTTGCGGACCTCGAGGAGTTGAAGGGCGACCCCACCGGGAACTCGCGGGGCGCCGTCATCGAGGCTCACCTGGACAAGGGCCGCGGTCCGGTCGCGACCGTGCTGGTGCAGAAAGGAACGCTGTCGACCGGCGACGCATTGGTGTGTGGCACAGCGTTCTGCAGGATCCGGGCGATGATGGACGAGAACGGTGTCTCCCTGATCCACGCGGGGCCGTCGAAACCCGTCCAGATCCTCGGGTGGAGTCACGTTCCGAGCGCCGGCGACGACTTCCGCCAGGTTGCGGACGAGCGCGAGGCGCGCCATATCGCGTCGGAGCGCGAAGCGAAGACCCGCGCCGCCGAGCTGGTGATCTCGCGGCCTCCGACGCTTGTGGACCTGATGCGCCAGGCCGCGCGCGCCGAGGTCCCCGAGCTGAACCTGATCGTGAAGGCCGACGTGCAGGGCTCGCTGGGAGCCCTCTCGGATGCGTTATTGAAACTGCCGCAGGAAGAGGTCCGCGTGAACATCGTGCGGGCCGCCGCCGGCGGCATCACCGAGGACGACGTCTCTCTCGCGATGGCGTCGCACTGCATCGTGATCGGGTTCAACGTCCGTCCCGACCGGCAGGCGCGCGATCTGGCGGACAAAGAAGGCATCGACATCCGGCTCTACCGCGTGATCTACGACGCCATCGACGACATCAAAGCGGCGCTTTCCGGGATGTTGAAGCCGGAGCAACTCGAGAAAGACCTGGGTACCGCCGAGGTGCGTGCCATGTTCCGCGTGCCGAAGCTCGGTGTCATCGCCGGTTGCTATGTCACGCAGGGCACCATCCCGCGAGACGGCAAGGTCCGCCTGGTGCGCGACAGCGTCGTCGTCTACGAAGGCAAAGTCGCCTCGCTCCGTCGGTTCAAAGAAGACGTCCGCGAGGTCGCCGCGGGCTACGAGTGCGGCATCGGCATCGAGAACTTCCAGGACATCAAGGAAGGCGATCTCATCGAGGCCTACGAGGTCCGCGAGGTGGCCCGCTCCATCTGAGTCCATGCTCGTGGCGCTGGAGCGGTTCGACCTGCGGATCCCCGGGTGCGGTTCGCTCAAAGAGAAGCGACACGTCCTGAAGGCGCTCACGAGCGCCATCCGCTCGACGTTCAACGTAAGCGTGGCCGAGGTGGATCATCACGATCTCTGGCAACGAACGACGATCACGGTGGCAGCGACGGGAGCCGAGCAATATCACGTGCGCAAGGTCATGCAGCAGGTCGAGCGATTCGTCGAGGCGTGGGGTCAGGTGGAGGTGATCGATGCATCGATCACGCTCCACTATCCCGAGGAGTGAACCGTGACAGCGGTCGCGCCCGGTACGCTTGGGACATGCCGCAGGGACCAAGGATCGCCCGGGTGAGCGAGGAGTTCCGCGAGATCCTGGCCGAGGAGATCCCGAAGCTGAAGGATCCGCGCATCGGGTTCGTGACCGTCACGGGCGTCAA
>JAYUAK010000078.1:0-5583 GCA_043741335.1 Actinomycetota bacterium | reverse complement strand
TGTGTGAGGACGATCCCGCCGAAGGCGTCGCCTCGACCGTGGTCGATCTGGCGCACGGCGGCGTGCAGATCGTTCGGGCGGGCGGAGTGGATGCCCGTAGGCTCGTGGAGCTTCTGGGCGAGGAAGTCCCGCTGCTAGACTCGCCCCCTTCGGGGCGACCCGAAACCCCATGACGTCGATCCTCGTGGTTTGTACGGGCAACATCTGCCGCTCGCCGATCGCGGAGGGGCTCCTGCGGGACGCCCTGCAGCACAGGTTCGGCGACGCGGCGCCCGTGGTCTCGTCTGCGGGAACCAGCGGTCTGGAGGGGTCCGACGCGATGCCGGAGTCCGTACAGGCGGCCCAGGAGCTGGGAGTCGACATCGCCGGGCATCGTGGACGCCGTCTCACGGCCGGGATGGCTGAAGCGTCTGACCTGCTGCTCTGTATGGCGAGCAACCACAGCGACGTGCTCACGTTCGAGTTCGATCTCGGGCCACTCGCGTTCACGTTGAAGGAATTGGTTCGGTTGCTCGAATCGCTACCGACGCTAGACGCCGGCAGCGGTCCGCAGGGTCTCGTCGACCGCGTGGCCGCGGCCCAGGGCGCTCGTGCGCACCACGACGTGCCGGCGTCGCGCGACAACGACATCGCCGATCCGCTCGGACAGCCGATCGAGGCGTACCGGGCCATCGCCTGGGAGATCGAAACGTGGATGAACCGACTGGTGAACGGCCTCTTCGGGCCGGTCATCGATGCCGGTTCGGCGATGGAGGGAACCTGAGATGCGGGTCGCGATGGGTGCCGATCACGCCGGGTTCCCTCTGAAGGAGGACCTGAAGCCGTTCCTGGCAGCTGAGGGGCACTCCGTGATCGACTGCGGTACGGACTCGGCCGATCCGGTCGACTATCCCGCGTTCTGCGCGGCCGCCGCTCGGGCGGTCGCCGAAGGGCGAGCCGACCGGGGGATCGTCCTGGGCGGGTCGGGGCAAGGCGAGCAGATCGTGGCGAACAAGATCGACGGTGTTCGCGCTTCGCTCTGTCACGACCTGTACTCGGCGCGCCTGGCGCGCGAGCATAACGACGCGAACGTCCTGAGCATGGGCGCGCGGATCATCGCCCCCGCCTACGCGAAGGAGATCGTGCGCGTCTGGCTTGCCACGGCGTTCGAGGGTGGCAGGCACGTGCCGAGGATCGAACAGATCGCGATGATCGAACGAGGGGAGTTGTAAAGATGAAGGACTACGCGGCAAGCTGGGACGCGTTGAAGGCGACGGATCCCGAGGTGGCCGACGCCATCGCGAACGAGCTGGAGCGGGAGCGAACCACCCTCCGGCTCATCGCCTCGGAGAACTACGCGAGCCCCGCGGTCCTGGCGGCCATCGGCTCGACCATGAACAACAAGTACGCGGAGGGGTACCCGGGTCGTCGGTACTACGGAGGGTGCGAGTTCGTCGACGTGACGGAGCAGCTCGCCATCGATCGCGCGAAGCAGCTATTCGGTGCCGATCACGCGAACGTCCAGCCGCATGCCGGCGCCCAGGCGAACATGGCGGTGTTCGGAGCGTTCCTGGAGCCCAACAACCCGAACGAGAAAGTGTTGGGCATGGCGCTCGCCCACGGCGGCCATCTCACCCACGGTTCGCCGGTGAACGTCTCGGGCATGTGGTTCAACTTCGTTGCCTACGAGGTGGACCGCGAGACCGAGCGCCTGGACATGGACAAGGTCCGGGATCTGGCCAAGGAGCACAAGCCGACGATCATCCTGGCCGGATACACCGCCTACCCCCGTGAGATCGACTTCGCGGCGTTCCGCGAGATCTGCGACGAAGTCGGCGCGTTGCTCTGGGTCGACGCGTCGCACTTCATCGGGTTGGTCGCCGGCGGTGCGTTCCCCTCGCCCGTCCCGCACGCCGACGTCGTCACGTTCACGACGCACAAGGCGCTCCGAGGGCCGCGCGGCGCCATGATCCTCTGCCGGCAAGAGCACGCGAAGGCGATCGATAAAGCGGTGTTCCCCATGATGCAGGGTGGGCCACTTGAGCACTGCATCGCGGGCAAGGCCGTTGCGCTCAAGGAGGCGATGACGCCGGAGTACCAGGAATACGCCCACCGCGTCGTGAGGAGCGCACGAGCGCTGGCGCAAGGGATGGCCGACGAAGGTCTGCGGATCGTGAGCGGCGGAACGGACTCGCACCTGATCCTGGCCGACCTGCGGCCGTTGGGCGTGAACGGCAAGGACGCCGAGCGCGTGATGGACGAAGTGGGCATCTCCCTCAACAAGAACGCGATCCCGTTCGACCCGCAGCCGCCGTCCACGCCGTCGGGCATCCGCGTCGGCACGCCGGGTCCCGCGACGCTCGGGATGGATGAGCCGGAGATGAAGGAGGTCGCCGGCGTGATCGGCGACGCGCTTCGTCATCCGGACGATCAGGCGGTGAAGGATGCGGCCCGCGAACGGGTGCGCGGCCTCATGCGGCGGTTCCCGGTGTACCCGGACTAACGGCGCCCGGTTGCGCCTGCCTTCGACGGATCGCACACTGAGCGGAGCGTGATCGCCTACCTCTGGGTCTTCTTGGCGTGCGCGGGAACGACGTTCGCCGGGACGCCCATCGTTCGAAGGCTGGCCGTGCGGTTCGGCGCGATCGATCAGCCGTCGGACCGCAAGGTGCACCCGAAGCCCACGCCGACCATGGGTGGGATCGGGATGTACGTGGGGTTCCTAGTCGGACTCGGCGTCTCGCAACTCTTGCCGTTCTTCTCCAAGATGAACCACGGCAGCGCCGAGCCGCTCGCCGCATTCGTCACGTGCACGGCGATGATGGTCCTGGGCGCGATCGACGACAAACGCGGCATCTCGGCGCTCGGCAAGCTCACCGGGCAGGTATTCATCGCGGGGCTGTTGATCCTGCTCGGCGTACAGGTCGTTTATTTCTGGTTGCCGGGGGCGGGCATCGTATCGGTGAGCTCGGATCTCGCCGTGCCGCTCACTATCTTGTGGATGGCGCTCGTCGTGAACGCGGTGAACCTGGTCGACGGGCTGGACGGTCTGGCCGCGGGGATGATGGCCATCGCCGCCACCGCGTTTTTCGTCTACATGGTTCGCACCCCGAGTCTGTTCGGCGACGCGTCCGCGGCGGCGCTGCTCTCGACGATCACGGTGGGCGTGTGCGTGGGCTTCCTTCCATGGAACTTCCATCCGGCGCGCATCTTCATGGGCGATTCGGGGGCGATGTTGCTCGGCATGCTGCTCACGATCGCCACGTTGTCCGGCGTCGGCCGAAACCCGTACCCGCCGAGCGGTGGAGACTTAGCCGCCATCGCCGGGTCCGTACTGGTGCCGCTCTTGGTGCTCGCGATCCCGTTCCTCGACGTCGCACTCGCCATCGTGCGGCGGACGTGGCATGGGAAAGGGCTTGGGCAAGCGGACAAGGAGCACATCCATCACCGGCTCATCGATATCGGGCACAGCCACCGCTCGGCCGTACTGCTTATGTACCTTTGGAGCGCGCTCATCTCAGCCAGTGCGCTCGCCATCGGCCTGATCGACGGGCGTCTGGCGGTTGGCGCGATCATCGTGGCCGCCGTCGTGCTGTTCCTGGTAACGGCCCTGCCACGGTTGACCCGAAACGGGAAGGACGGTGACTCGCAAGAGCCCCCTGTGGCATGATGCGCGCCTACGTTCGACTGAGGGGGTGAACGTGCCGGAGATCGACGTACGCCTCGACCGTGTGTCCAAGCTTTTCGGGGATGCGGCCGCGGTCGACGACCTGTCGCTCGACATCCAGGAGGGCGAGTTCTTCTCGATGCTCGGACCGTCGGGCTGCGGCAAGACGACCACCCTGCGGATGATCGGCGGGTTCGAGGAGCCCACCTACGGCACCGTGTACCTGGGTGGCCGCGATGTGACTACGCTTCCGCCCTACAAGCGGGACGTGAACACCGTGTTCCAGTCCTACGCGCTGTTCCCGCACCTGAACGTGTACGAGAACATCGCGTTCGGTCTGCGCCGAAAGAAGGTCGACAAGGGCGAGATCGATCAGCGGGTACGCGATACGATGAAGCTCGTCGACCTGATCGGGTTCGAGAGCCGGAAGCCCCCACAGATGTCCGGCGGACAACAGCAGCGTGTCGCGCTCGCACGCGCCCTGGTGAATCATCCGAAGGTCCTGCTGCTCGACGAGCCGCTCGGCGCCCTCGACATGAAGCTCCGCAAGCAGATGCAGCTGGAGCTCAAGAGGATCCAGCAGGAGGTCGGGATCACGTTCATCTACGTGACGCACGACCAGGAAGAAGCCATGACCATGTCGGACCGGCTCGCGGTCATGCGCCATGGCAAGATCGAGCAGATCGGTCCGCCGGAAGAGGTGTACGAATCGCCTGCCACCGAGTTCGTGGCCGGATTCCTGGGCGCGTCGAACATGTTGGACGGCGAGATCAACGAGACGAACAACGGTCGCACAACCATCGCGCTCGCGACGGGCGGAACGGTGACGACCAGGACCGATCGGGTCCCGGCCGGCATCTCCACCGTGAGGGTCGGCGTGCGGCCCGAGAAGATCACGATCGTGCCCGACGAGGGCTCGCCCTCTTCGGATCGCAACGCCGTGAGTGGGCTCCTGCGCATGGCCACGTATATCGGCGTCAACTACCAATACAAGGTTGAGGGCCCCGGCGGGCACGAGCTCACCGTGTATGTCCAGAACCTCGGCGGCGCCGGATCGCAACCTCATCCGGGCCAGAAGGTTCGTCTCGAATGGCTCCCCGAGCACACGTTCGTCGTGGAGCCCTCGGCCACCCCGATCTCTGAGGAGGATGAAGCGGAATGACAGAACGCAATGACCTGCTGAACGACCCCGCGTTCCTGCGCGGACTCACGATGCGGCGGATGTCCCGGCGCGACTTGTTCCGTTCGGCCGGTTTAGGTGCCGGGGCGCTCTCGATCGGCGCCATCCTTGCCGCGTGCGGCGGGACGAGCGGTGGCGCGGGTGGCGGCAGCACGGGAGGCGGCAGCACGGGTGGTGGCGGTGGGATCGACTGGAACGCCGAACCGAACGGAACGCTGAACTTCGCGAACTGGCCGCTCTACATCGACAAGAAGAAGGTGAACGGTCAGGTCACGTACCCGTCGCTGGAGCAGTTCACGAAGGACACGAACGTCCAGGTGACCTACCGAGAGGCGATCAACTCCAACCCGGAGTTCTTCGGCAAGATCCAGCCGCAGCTGCAGGCGGGACAGTCGACGGGTTGGGACATCATCGTCATCACGAACGGTGACACCCTGAACCAGTTGATCCGGTTGAACTACCTGGTCCCGCTCCCAACGGACAAGCGACCGAACTTCGACGCGAACGCGAGCGTTGCGGTGACGGATCCGTCGTACGACCCCGGGAACAAATTCACGATGGCCTGGCAGTCGGGACTGACCGGCATCGGGTGGGATCCCGTGCAGGTGAAGGCCCTGCGGCCGTCCAAGCCCGAGATCACGAGCGTGATGGATCTGTTCGACCCGGCGTTCAAGGGGAAAGTCGGCATGTTCGGCGACAACGCGGATCTGCCGGGGTTGGTGATGGTCGGCCAGGGCGTGGATCCCGCGACATCGAC
>JAYUAK010000077.1:0-2326 GCA_043741335.1 Actinomycetota bacterium | reverse complement strand
CCTCGATCTCCCGAGGATTGACCGGCACGATGCGATAGCCGTGCTCCTGCAGGTACGCGGCCACGCTGTTCGACGGACGGTCGGGGTTGGAGGACAGGCCCACCACAGCGATCGTGTGCGCCTCCCCGAGCAACGCACGGAGCTCGCGGTCCTCCGGGGCGATGGCGCCGCTCACGTCGGGATCAGCCACGCCGCGTCTTTCCGGACGATCTCGAGCAGCAGGTGCAGCATCCAGCCCGTCACTCCCCAGATCGTGTGCCCGTCCAGCTCGTACGCATACCCGCGCCACACACGATCTTCTTCGAAAGCGACCTCGTCCATCCGCTCCGCCTCGGACAGACGCGCCACTGGGAACGACAGCACCTCGTCGATCTCACGATCGCTCACCACCAACGCGGGTAGCACGTCCAGCATGCCCACGAACGGCACGACGAGGATCCCGCTCACGGTCGTGTGGACCGGCGGCAGGGCACCGACCAGCTCGGTCGACGCGGGATCCAGCCCGATCTCTTCGAACGCTTCGCGAAGCGCAGTCTGGTGAAGCGTTTCGCCCGGGTCCTGCAACCCCCCGGGGAACGAGATCTCACCGGCATGACGCGAGAGATCGCCCAATCGGACCGTGAAGACGAGCGAGGGCTCCGGTCCTTCGACGAACGGCACGACGACCGCAGCCAGGCGATCGCCCGGATCGAGTGATGGCGCGGGATCCTGATCGAGCACATCACGGAGCACCGAGCGCAGGTGGGTGACGGGTACCATCGGGCGCCATGGTAGATGAGGGCATCGCGCAAGCCGTCGCGGACGCCGTCGACGCCAAAGAGGTGCTTGCGTTCGCGCGCGCGCTCATCGCGACCCCCAGTGAGAACCCGGGTGGAACCGAAGAAGCCGCGGCCGCAGTAGCCACGGACATCCTCACGGGGATCGGCGCGTCTCCGGAGACGGTCCGGAGCGACGACGGCCGGCCGAGCGTCGTGGCGTCGATCGGGGCCGTTGCACGCCCGTCGCTCGCCTGGAACGGTCACCTCGACGTCGTGCCCGCGGGCGATCTCTCGAACTGGTCTCACGGCCCCTGGGAAGGTGCGGTCGAGGACGGACGATTGATTGGACGCGGCGCCGCCGACATGAAAGGACCCATCGCCGCTGCGCTCGCGGCCGCCGCGGCGATCAGTCGCGCCGGGGTCGAGCTCGCCGGCAGCCTTACGTTCCATCTGGCGGCCGACGAGGAACACATGGGCGTGCACGGGACCAGGGTGCTGCGGGATCGCGGCCTGCTGGATCAGGATGCATGCATCGTCGGCGAGCCGAGCGATCTCCAGATCGGTCTTGCGGAGCGGGGAGGCGCGTGGATCACCGCGACCACCAAGGGAAAGGCGGCGCACGGCTCGCAACCGCATCTCGGCGTGAACGCGATCACGTCCATGGCGCGTCTGTTGTTGCGGCTCCCCGAGGCGTTGCCCGATCGCGAGCATCCACTGGTCGGCAGACCGAGCGTGAACGCGGCGCTCATCTCCGGCGGCAGCGCGCCCAACGTCGTTCCCGATCGATGCGAGGTGGACATCGATCGTCGGATCGTGCCCGGCGAAACCGATCGCGGAGAGGTGCTGGCCCCGTTCGAACGCCTGGCGACCGACATCCAGCGGGAGCACCCAGAGGTCGAGCTCTCCTTCGAGCTCCGCGAGTGGACCGACGCCGCGGAGGCGCCGGCAGACTCGTCGATCGCGGCGGTCGCGCGCCAGGCGGTACAGGGGGAGCGGGGACAGCCTGCCGCCGATGTCGGCTTCACGGGCATCACGGACGCGCGCTTCTACATCAACGACGCGAAGATCCCGACCATCATCCTCGGCCCGGGCTCGCTCTCGGTCGCCCATACGGCAAACGAATGGGTCCAGGTCCAAGACCTGGTGACGGCGGCGCGGATCTACGCGCGCATCTTCGTCGGCTTCCTGGGCGCGTCCACGCTGCCTATCTGACACGTGGCCCGACTGGGCCGAAGACTGGGCCGAAGACTTGACCGAAAACCGGGCCGAACGCGGCGCTCGGGCTATCCTGGACGCATGGATGCTCCCATGGATGCGCATGTTGATGCCTTGGCCGCCGACGTCATCACCGTCACCGAGCGGGCCTCGCGCAAGGCCCGACAGCTCGCCGAGAAGGAAGGCCACGCGGACGCGGCGCTCCGCGTGCGGGTCCTGGCCGGCGGTTGCTCCGGCTTCACCTACGAGCTGTCGTTCACTGAGGCGCCCGGCGCGGACGACGCCGTCATCTCAGCACCTGGCGGATTCCGCGTGTTGATCGATCCGGCCAGCCAGCCGATCCTTCGCGGTTC
>JAYUAK010000076.1:0-5596 GCA_043741335.1 Actinomycetota bacterium | reverse complement strand
TGCTCCACATGCTCGGCCAGCGCCAGCTCGCGCGTTCGTTGTTTCCGGTGGGTGACATGTCGAAGGCCGAGACTCGCGCGCGTGCCGAGCGGTTCGGGCTTCCGGTTGCATCCAAGCCCGACTCGCAGGAGCTCTGCTTCGCGCCGTCGGGCGACGCGGGATCGTTCGTTCGTTCGACGGCGCCTCACCTCGTCCGCGAAGGCGAGCTCGTGGACACGGATGGCCACGTGCTGGCGACGCACGACGGCGCGTTCGCCTTCACGGTCGGACAGCGGCGCGGTTTGGGTGTGGCCCTCGGAGCCCCGACCTATGTCGTAGACGTCGACGCCGCGGCGAACCGCGTGATGGTGGGGCCGCAGGCGCTGCTCGCCAGGCGGGGTCTGGTTGCCGATCGCGTCTCGTGGGTGGCAGGTGGTGCTCCCGACGACGGTCCGTTCGAGGCGTCGGTGCGCATCCGCTACCGAGGAGACGACGCCCCCGCGGCGGTCCAACCGTTGGAAGGCAACCGTCTTCGGGTCGAGTTCCGCGCCCCGCAGCGGGCGGTCGCGCCCGGTCAGAGCGCGGTTGTGTATCGGGGAAGCGAGCTGCTGGGCGGCGGCCGCATCGTTGTAGCGCTTCGCTGAGGATCCTCGGCTTGCGGGATCTTGAGTGGGGTGGCAGTCTGGCGTCCTGTCCGCCATCTGAGAAGGGGGAGCCATGTCCGAGCATCCGAATGTAGCCAGCACGCGCGCCGGCCTCGAGGCGTTCATGAAGGGCGACAACGCGACCCTCGCGGCCGCGTTCGCCGACGAGATCGTGTGGCACGCGCCGGGCAACAACCCCTACAGCGGCGACGCCGTGGGCAAGGAGGCGACCCTCTCCCGGATGGGCCGGCTCGCACAGGACGGCGTGACCCTCTCGTTCGACATCCATGACATCGTCGGGAACGACGAGCATGTGGTGGTGCTGAACGACACGACGTTCTCGAAAGGCGGCAACTCCGTCGTATCCCGTCAGGTGCAGATCATGCACGTCCGGGACGGGAAGATGACCGAGTTCTGGGCGATGAACGCTGACCAGACAGAGGTCGACGCCGTCCTGAACGGCTGACGGACGGGGGTCCCCTTTCGCCGACTATCATCCCTGTCCCCAGGTGCATCGGCGTGAGGAGGTCGAAACCCGTTGAGGCTGTTGCGTCGCAAGACGACGAGCTTCGACATCCAGGTGCAAGACCTCACCCTGCACATCACGGCGCCCGATGACTACGCCGAGGAGTCGCGCGCGCAAGCGCTGTCCTTCTGGGAGCAGCTCCAGTCCTACGCGCTGCGCAACCCGGAGTTCCGCCAGTCCAAGCGCCCGCTGCGCCCCGCAGCGGAGGACGCCCCCGCCATCGTCCGCGAGATGGTGGCAGCTTCGAACGACGCCGGGGTCGGGCCGATGTTCACGTTCCGCGGCGCGGTGACGGATCAGGTCGGCCGGTTCCTTGCCGGCTCGCTCTCGGAGGTGACGGTGGCCTGCGACGGCGACTACTTCATCCAGACGAAGAAACGCATGCGTCTGGCCGTTCGACGACACGGCGGCGAGCCGATCGCGGTCGCCGTCGAGCCGGTTCGCGGAGGGATCGGCGTCTCCACGACCCTCGGCCGGGGACGCGGCGGGGGCGGGCCGGACGGCCTGGCCGTCTTGGCCACGTCGTGCATGCTCGCCGACGCCGCGGCCGCCGGCGTCCAGGCGCTCCTGCCCAAACCCGACGGGTTCAAGCTGGCGTTGCAATACCTCCAGCAGGTGCCCGGCGTCCGTGGCGGTGTCGTCGTGGTCGGGGAGCAGATCGGCGTCGCGGGCGGCGTGGAGATCGCGCAGTCGTGAGCGGAACCGAACGCGAACGCACCGAGGCGAAGGTGCGGGTCGAGGAGCTCCGCGAGCGGATCAACCACCACAGCTACCGGTACCACGTGCTCGATGACCCGGAGGTCGCCGACGTCGAGTACGACGAGCTCGTCCGCGAGCTCCAACGTCTCGAGGACGCGTTCCCCGAGCTCATCACCCCGGACTCGCCGACCCAGCGCGTCGGCGGCGTGCCGGCCGATCTGTTCGCACCGGTGGTGCATCGGGCTCCGATGCTCTCGCTCGACAACGCGTTCTCCTTCGAGGAGCTCGAAGCGTGGTCCGCGCGCGTCGAGAAACGCATCGGCGACGGCGCGCGCTACGTCTGCGAATTGAAGATCGACGGGGTCGCGTGCGCACTCACCTATGAGCGCGGCGTGTTGGTGAAGGCGGCCACGCGCGGCGACGGTTCCACGGGCGAGGACATCACCGCGAACGTGCGGACGGTTCGCGGTGTTCCTCCGCGATTGCTGGCGAAGGAGCCGCCCTCGGTGATCGAGGTGCGCGGCGAGATGTACCTGCCGGTGAAAGCGTTCGCGCTGTTGAACGAGGAGGTGACCGCCGCCGGGCAACGGCCGTTCGCCAATCCGAGAAATGCGGCCGCGGGCTCGCTTCGCCAGAAGGATCCGCGAGTGACCTCGAAGCGACCGCTTCGCCTGTGGGTGCACTCGTTCGGCGCGGCCGAAGGGATCTCGTTCGACTCGCATCTGGAGTTCTTGGCGTGGGCGGGCAGTGTCGGATTCCCGGTGCCTCCGACGACCGAGGGTGTCGATTCGATCGCGAATGTCGAGGCGTTTTTGACGCGATGGGAGCACGCCCGACATTCCGTCGACTGGGAGATCGACGGAACCGTCATCAAAGTCGACCAGGCCGATCTGCAACGAGTGCTCGGTGCAACGTCGCACGCGCCGCGATGGGCGATCGCGTACAAGTTCCCTCCCGAGGAACGAACGGCGTTGTTGAAGAAGATCGACGTGCACACGGGGCGGACCGGCAAGGTGACTCCGTTCGCGGTGCTCGAACCGGTATCTGTCGGCGGGGTCACGATCACCTACGCCACGCTGCACAACGAAGATGAGGTGCGCCGCAAGGATGTTCGAAAGGGCGACACCGTGATCGTCCGGCGGGCGGGCGACGTGATCCCCGAGATCGTCGGGCCGGTCCTCGCGAAGCGACCGAAGAGCGCGCGCCGGTGGAAGATGCTGAAGGGGTGCCCGTCTTGCGGCACCGCGCTCGTTCGGGGCGAGGGCGAGGCGGACCACCGCTGCCCGAACAAGACCGGATGCCCCAGCCAGGGCCAAGAGTGGTTGTTCCACTTCGCGGGTCGTGGAGCCATGGACATCGAGGGTCTGGGCTACATGACGCTGATGGCGCTCGTCTGTCAGGGGTTCGTCCAGGATCCGGCCGACATCTACCGCCTCGATGCCGAGCAGCTCGCGCAGCTCGACGGGTTCGCCGAGAAGTCCATCGCGAACCTCCTGACACAGATCGATGGCTCGAAGGACCGGCCGGTCTGGCGGTTGTTGGTCGGGCTGAATATCCGCCACGTTGGATCGCACGTGGCGCAGGTGCTGTCGCGGGCGTTCAGTTCCATCGACGCGCTGATCGCCACGACGGTCGACCAGATCGACGACGTGCCCGAGATCGGTCCCGAGATCGCCGCGTCCGTGCGCGAATGGTTCGACGATCCGGAAAACGTCGCGCTGATCGAACGTCTACGCGCGGCCGGTGTTCGGTTGGCCGATGAGCCGATCGTCGAGGTCGGCCAGCGACCGCTCGCGGGCATGACGATCGTCATCACCGGGACGATGGAAGGGATGTCGCGGGAGGTCGCGACCGCGTTGGGTGAGGAAGCCGGTGCACGTGTCTCCTCGAGCGTATCGAAGAAGACGGCCTTCGTCGTGGCGGGGGAGAACCCGGGAACGAAGCTCGCCAAGGCCGAAGCGCTGGGCGTCGAGGTCATCGACGAAGTCGAGTTCCGGCGACGACTCGGGGCGACGAGATGAGCGCCTCTCCTCGCCCACGCAAGGTCTACCAGTGGCAACCGACGATGCCCTCCGGGCGCGTCCTCGACTGGCTCCTGGTCACCGCTGGGGCCTTTGCATTCCTGGATGGCTTGTTCCGATTGATCCGCGCTTCGTCCGCGACCTCCCTCACCGCGAGCCGTGCAGACCTCCTTGCGCACACCAGATCCATCTCTTCCCCGATCGGCTTCGTCTCGGGGCCGGTCGTGCTCGCATGTGAGGTCCTGTGGTTGATCTGGCAGCACAAGGTCCACGCGGATCTGTGGGCGCGGGGCGCCCCCGGGCTGCGCTTCACGCCTGGGTGGGCGGTGGGCTGGTGGTTCGTACCGTTCGCGAACTACGTGCAGCCGGTCCGTGCGGTGCGTGAGCTGTCGAACCACGTCGGGCGTGACGGGCAATCTGGATCAGACAAACGTCCGGCCGTGTCCGCTGGGCTCTTGGCATCGTGGTGGGGGAGCTACGTGGTTAGCTCGCTTCTGGCCCTCGTTGCTCTGGTCATCTGGATCCGCACCACGTGGGCCATCATCATGATGCGACCGCTGACCACGGTCGCGACAATACGAGCATCGGATCTTCGGGCCATCGCCTGGTGGTGGGGCACGTCCTCGATCGTGCGAGGCGTCGCGGCTCTCCTGGCCGCACGCATCGTGTGGGCGATCTCACGCGCGGAGAACGCGGCACCCCTTCTCGCCGGCATTCCCCCTCGCCCAGACCTGTGACGAAAGTGAGGAGGCCCTCGTGCCGCCTCCCGCTAGACTCCCCGCCATGCCGGTGGACATCGATATCGACCACGTCGCGCGCCTTGCTCGTCTGGACCTGACCGCCGACGAGAAAGCGCGGCTGCGGACCCAGCTCGGCGCGATCCTGGAGCACGCGGCGAAGGTCGGCGAGGTCGCGGCCGCCGACGTTCCGCCGACCGCGTGGGCGATCCCGCGCTCCAACGTCTACCGGGAGGACCATCCGCAGCCGAGCTTGAGTCAAGCCGCGGCGCTCGCGAACGCACCCGAGGCCGAGCGCGGCCGGTTCAAGGTAACGCGCATCGCGGAGACCGGTTCGTGAGCGAGGTCTGCGACCTGACCGGGTCCGAGCTCGGAGCGAAGCTCCGAGCTCGCGAGCTCAGCTCCGTCGAGCTGACGGACTCGGCGCTCCGGCGTGTCGATGAGGTCGACGGCCGGGTGAAGGCGATCCTCACCCCCACGCCCGAGGTTGCGCGCGAGCGGGCAGCGGCCGTCGACGATCACGCGACGACCGGCGCATCGCAGTCGCCCGTCGCGGGGATCCCGATCGGGCTGAAGGACGTGTTGGCGACCAACGGCATCCGCACCACCTGTGGTTCGAAGATCCTGGAGACGTACATCCCGCCGTATGACTGCACCGCGTGGACGCGGCTGTCGGGGGCGGGTGCCGTGCTCGTCGGCAAGACGAACTGCGACGAGTTCGCCATGGGATCGTCGAACGAGAACTCGGCGTACGGCCCGGTGCACAACCCGTGGAACCTGGAAACGGTGCCGGGCGGATCGTCAGGCGGAAGCGCGGCCGCCGTCTCCGCCGGCGAGGTCGTGTGGGCGCTCGGGACCGACACCGGCGGCTCGGTTCGCCAGCCGGCGTCGCTCTGCGGCGTGGTCGGTCTGAAGCCGACGTACGGCCTGATCAGCCGCTACGGCCTGATCGCGTTCGCGTCCTCGCTCGACACCGTGGGCACGTTCACG
>JAYUAK010000075.1:0-5612 GCA_043741335.1 Actinomycetota bacterium | reverse complement strand
CGTCGCCGAGAGTGCCTGTACATACGGCATCCCACCAGCGAACGACACGATCTCGGGAGCGCGAGGCCACGGCGAAGAGCGCGCGCACCTCGGAGGCGGATATGCCGGCGGTGCGGTCCGCGTACAACTCGACGAAACGATCGATGGAGAACTCGGCCATGGGAAGTTCGCAAGCCTTGCAGCGGTTCTGATCGAATCCGCCGAACTCGCGGGCGCTCAGGGAGACGCGACTTTCGGAAATACCTCTGCGGCAAGGAGTTCCAGCGTCGAGAGGTCGTCATAGAGCCCGAGGTTCAGCATGACGCGTTGCACACCGGCGGCCGCGTACTCCGACAATCGTTCGGCCGCGCGGTCCGGAGTTCCGACGATGCAGTCGGCCTCGATATCGGCTCGGTACGCCTCGAACGGACCGGCTGTGGGATCCAGGGCCCGGGCGCGCTCCAGCATGGCGAGATAGGCGTGCTCGGTAGGCGCGACGAAGCACCAGGTCATCAACGATGTGGTGAGTGAAGCCTGGTCGCGTCCGGCCGCCTCGACACCGGATCGAGCACGAGCGAATCGTTGGGAGACCTGCTCAGGCGTGCCTCCGGTGGTGTTGAACTCGTCGGCCCACGCGCCGATCAAGCGCTGCATCCAGGGACCCACCGTCGCGCCGCCGAGCACGATCGGCGGTCGCGGGCGTTGAACGGGTTTCGGCAGGAATTCGGCGTCCTCCAGCGTGTAGTGCGCACCGTGGAACGAGAAGCGATCCTCGGTGAGCAGGCCGTGCACGATCTCGAGCTGTTCCTCGAGCATCGCGAACCGATCGCGCGGCGACGGGAAGTTGAACCCGAACTGCGTGTGCTCCTCGGTCCACCAGCCGGCGCCCATCCCGATCTCGACCCGGCCGCCGGAGATCTCATCCACGGTCGCGGCGGACTTCGCGAGCACGGAGGGCGGTCGGAACGTCACCGGCGAAACCAGCGTTCCCAACCGGATGCGCTCGGTCCGCGCCGCGAGAGCGCCGAGCAGCGTCCACGCGTCAGTGGAGCCGCGGCCCGCGACGCCCTGCGCGCTGAAATAGTGGTCGGATCGGACGAGTGCCTCGAACCCCAACCGTTCGGCGGTCTGGGCGAGCGCGAGCCAGTGCTCCCAGGTCACACCCTCCTGGCCCTCGATCATCAGGCAGAAACGCACGGCGCGTAGCATAGTCCGGCCGTGTCTTCAGAACGTATGCCAGAACCGCTGCCGCCCGCCGTTCCCCCCACCGAACAACAGCGGGCCTTGAAGGCGGTCGTTATGGGTGCGCTGCTGGGTCTGGTGATGGCGCTGTTCGCTCGCCGGCGAAGAACCGGCTGAGCGCCACCGCCACCGCTCGGCCGGCGCGCGCGGCATCGGCACCTTCCGCGTGCGGTTCGATCTGCACCGCGGGCATGCGGGTCTCACGCAGGATCGCCTCCGTGAGCCCTTCGAGCGTCCCCGGGCATCCCAGCTCACGCTCGAGCTCCTCCAGGACCAACTCGGCCAAACGCCTCCCCGCAGGCGAATAGGTCGTCGCACTGCCGAAATAGCTGCAGGTCGGGCCGCTCACCCCCGGCGTCGCGAGCACGACACGCAGGGAGACGCACGCGGCCGCCTCGAGCTCGTTCGCCGCGCGCGCGAGATCCGAAGGGGCCGCGGGTTCGTCGCCCATCAAGAGCACCGGCTTGGCGCCGAGTGCGGCGAGCTCATCGGCCAAGGCCTCCGCTATCATCCGGTCCGGTGTGTCCACGACGTGTTCGGTCGTCCCGGTATCGATCGCGACGATCTGACCGTCGATCGATGACTGCATCGCGCGGACCGATTCAGCCTCGCGCACCACGGCGCGGCTCGGTCCCTGCTCAGGCGGGCGCATGCGTTCGAGGGTGGCGAGCGTTTCGATGCCCACGATGCCGTCGGGCTCCTCACCGACGTTCCTCTGGAACTCTCGCGCGGCGCGATCCGTACGAGATCCGAAGAGGCCGTCTTCCTTGCCTGCGTCGAAACCGAGCCCGTTCAGCTTTCGTTGAAGAGCTCGCACGTCGTCGCCTCGGTGCAGCGGTGCCCGGAGGTAGAGGGTGCGGTCGCCGAGCTGATAGCCGGCCTCCACGAGCTGTCCCCACGTGTCGGGGCCGACTCGGCCGTCGATGCGCAGGCTGCGTCGTTCCTGGAACGAGCGGACGGCGGCCTGGGTCGAGCCTCCGAACGTCCCGTCGAGCTCGGCGGGATCGATGTGTCCGCCGAGCGCGAGCAGACGTTGCTGGATGTCATGGATCTCGGGGCCATGGTCACTGAAGCGGAAGATGCGCACACGACCCAGTGTCCGCCGCCCCGCCCAGCTCGGCAACCGGGCCAAGCCAGGCGCCAGGCAGGACGCCACGCAGACGAGTGGAGGCGGGTCAGCCGGCCAAGTGCGGTTCGACGTCGCGCAAGATCGCATCCTTCGGCTTGGCGCCGACCACGCGAGCGACCTCTTTGCCTCCCTTGAACAGGATCAGCGAGGGGATGCTCATCACCCCGTACGTCCGCGTGGCCTCGGGGTTGTCGTCGATGTTCAACTTCGCAACCTTCAAGGACTCGCCCTTTTCCTGGGCGATCTCCTCAACGACGGGGGAGACCATGTGGCACGGGACGCACCACTCGGCCCAGAAGTCGACGAGGACCGGGGTCTCGGAGTCGAGGACGTTCGACTGGAAATCGGTGTCGTTCACGCTGCCGATGTTCGCCATCTCGTGGTGCTCCTTTCGAGGTGAACCACGCTGACCGATCTTCTGGCGGACCTACGTGGCGTTTCCTAGGGTCTCAAACACTCCTTGGCGCCGAAGGATTCCCACCTCAGCCGGCGGCGTGCGCCTCCGCGTCCAAGAATTGCTCTGCATCGATCGCTGCCTTGCAGCCTTGCCCGGCGGCGGTGACGGCCTGCCGATAGATCGTGTCCGTGACGTCTCCGGCGGCGAAGACTCCTTCGACGTTCGTGTGCGTTCGAGGCTCCCTGACGACGATGTAGCCGCCATCCAGCTCGAGCTGTCCTTCGAAGAGACCGGTGTTGGGCGTGTGCCCGATCGCCATGAACACCCCGTCGGTTCGCAACGCTCGTGGTTCGTCGGTCCCTACGTCACGAAGATGCACGCCCGTGACGGCGTCCTCGCCGAGGATCTCTTCGACCACCGAGTCCCAGATGACTTCGATCTTTGGATTCGCGAGCGCGCGGTCGACCATGATCGGCGACGCGCGGAACTCGTGACGGCGGTGAACGATCGTGACCTTGCTCGCGAACTTCGTGAGGAACGTGGCCTCCTCCATGGCGGTATCGCCACCGCCCACCACGATGAGCTCGCGGTCGCGGAAGAAGAACCCGTCGCACGTGGCGCAGGCACTGACGCCGCGGCCACGGAGCTTTCCTTCACCGGGCACGTCCAGCCACTTCGCGCTGGCGCCGGTCGAGACGATGAGGGTCTTCGCGCGCCATTCCTGGTCTCCCGCCCACACGCCGAACGGGCGGCTCGAGAGGTCGACCCTGGTGACGTGCACCGGGAGGATCTTGGTGCCGAAGCGCTCGGCCTGCTTCTCCATCTGCTCCATCAGCTCGGGTCCAAGGATGCCGTCTGCGAAACCTGGGTAGTTCTCCACGTCGGTGGTGAGCGTCAGCTGACCGCCTGCCTCGAGTCCCTTCAGCACCAGCGGTGTGAGGTTGGCGCGGGCCGCGTAGAGCGCCGCGGTGAAGCCCGCGGGGCCTGATCCGAGCACGATCACGTTGTGGGTATCGGTCATAGCGCGTCCCATCCTCTCAGAGGCTTGAACGCCCACCTATTCCCGATCGAGCGCTACAGCCGCGCGTAGGAGGACGAAAGGATCGCGCAGTCTCTCGCGGCGAAGACCCACACCACGACGGAGTCCGGGGGCTGATCGGCGCCCGGACCTTCCAGAAACACCGCGATGTACGCGGGCGTTCCCTGGAACCGCGCGCTGATCAGTCGAGCCGGCTGCCCCGTTTCTCTCGGCGCCGACTTCACGGCGCACGCGAGAGCCTTCGCGGTCTGTTCAGGCGTTCCGGTGGCGACCGCGGTGCTCGCGGTGGTGTCCGGTGCGGTGGTGTCCGGTGTCGGGGTGTTGAGGGCTGCGGCATCTCCCGCGTAAGACGCGCTGAGGGCCGACAACGAGGCGTCGTCGTAGTTCACGTGTTGGATCTCGATCACACCGGCGGACAGCGACGTCGCGGGGGCGGAACCCGCGGCCACCTTCTCGGCGCTCCCGGCATCGGCGGTCGAGCTCGAGCCTCGCCCGATGTGCGGGAGGGTGAGGGTGATCACGAGGAGCGCTGCCGCTGCTGCGCCTGCGGCCCCGGCGATCCGGTACCACCGAGGAGGCCCGCCGGACTGCCGACTCGGCAGCGCGGGTCCGGCTTCCTGAAGTGCCCGTGCCCCGACGCCCGATGGTGCCGGCACCTCCGCCAACGATGCGAGTGCCGACCGGGCACTCGCAGCGAGCGTGACCTCCCGCCGGCATCGCGCACACTCGGCCAGATGGGTATCGACGACGGCCCGTTCATTCGCGGACAGGCTGCCGTCGACGTAGCCGGCGAGGAGCTCTTCGGGATGGGTCATGACTCCCTCTCCGACGGCCGGGGAGCGGAGGTCGGTTCCCTTCCCGGGGTATCCAGACCCATCGCCCGAGCCAGCGCTATCCGGCCGCGGTGTACGCGCGACTTCACCGTGCCGATCGGCACGTCCAAGACGCGTGCGATCTCCTCGTAGGGTAGGTCCTGGATGTCGGCCAGGACGAGCGTCACGCGATACTCCTCGGGGATCAGTTGCAGCGCCCGGGACACGTCGATGGAACCCACGGTCGCGTCGGCATGATCGGCGACCGGCGGACCGGTCTCAGGCATCGGGTCGTTCTCGTCGGCAACCAGGCGAAGGGCGGGCTGACGACGACGCTTGCGGAGGATGTCGTAGCAGGCGTTCACTGTGACGCGATGGAGCCACGTCGTGAACGCGGAGTCGCCGCGGAACTGCGAGAGCTTGCGCAGCATCGACAGGAACGTGTCCTGGGTCGCATCGCGCGCGTCGTCCGGATCGCCCAACACCCGCAGGGCCACGTTGAAGACGCGCGTCTGGTGGCGTTCGACGAGGGCAGCGAACGCGTGCTGGTCTCCAGTGAGGAACCGGCGGACCAGCTCTTCGTCCTGTGCGGGATCGGTCACGCCCGCTAACGCTACAGGCCAAAGCTACAAGGAGGTCGGACCGTTGGTCTCGGTCGCGGTCACCTTCGAGAAGTGCTTGGTGAAGCTGAGGCGGCCCACGAGGATGGTCTTGGCCTCCTTGCGGACCGTGATCGTGACGGTGCCGGTCGGGACGTCCACCACGCAGCCCTTGTTCGCGAGCTTCGCCGACGCATCGGCCGCCGCGATAGAGGCGACCGCGACCTGGCATGCCGCCTCGACGTTCTTGCTGCTTTTGAAGTCGTTAGCCGCTGACGTGGATGCGCTACTCGCCACATCGGCCAGACGGAACTTCGTGAACGCGATCGATCCGGCGTCGATCGCCGTAACCCCGATCACCGCTACGACCACCAGCCACATGACGATGATCCAGCCGACGGCTCCCGACTCCCCA
>JAYUAK010000074.1:0-2345 GCA_043741335.1 Actinomycetota bacterium | reverse complement strand
GCGAACACGACCGCACCGTCAGAGCCTCGCGCGGTGGTGATGCAGCTGACGATCGCACCGTCGCCGTGAGTCGCGGCGATCCGCGCGTGATACCAGTTGCCGGACGCCCCGTACTTGCAAAGAGCCTCCGCAGCGCCACGCTCTGGACGCGTCTTCGCGGCGATCGCGGTGCACTCGTCCACCGTCTTGCCGGCGATCGGAGTGAGCGACGCTGAGAACGTCGTGTCCGGACCAATCGCGAGGAGTAGTTGCTTCGCATGCCCTTGCCCACACCAATGCACCCGCACAGGTTCCCCGCCCACGACGCCTACCAGGGTCGCCTCCCACGGACGGATCGGCGCTGCGGCTGGGCATTCCTCATCGACCGCCAGCGCCGCCGCCGCGCCCTCAAGAACGGCGCACACTCGCTGTGCGTCCGGAGGCGCGCACCCGGCCTGGGTACCTGAGCCCTGCCAAGGACCACCCGATCACCGCGACCTGAGTGCGCGGGAGATCCTCGGGAAGCACCGGCAGCTCGGTCGTCGGGCCGAACACCGCCATCGCTCTGACCGCACCAACGCGAAGGAACGACGACCGAGCCGATGCGACGACCACCGTCTCCTTCTCGGCGAGCATCCCGAGAGTGTCGGGATCGAGGTACACGTCATGCTCGACGGCGTCCGCCACGTGCACATTGTTGAGCTCCCCGGTCTTTGGGTCCGGCACATCGCGCCCAACGATCGCGTCGAGACGCCGCCGGAGCCTGATCGCCGGGCGACCATCAGGATCAACAGCCCCGCTCTCAACGACCCCAGGCTGTTGGCGAAGAGCCTCACCCACCGCACCGGCCAGGTCCGCCTGCAACGGCCAGTCAACCATGAGACCCGCCAACATCCGGACCGTGCGCTGCTCAAGCGCCTCCCCCACCGGGGCGACCCCGTTCTCCTCATCCGTCGGCGTCGCGGCCCACCCGCGGACGGTTGCCGCGAGCTTAACCTCATAGGTCCGCGACCCCGCACCGAAATAGTCTGGGGTCAACGGGAGTGCCTCGACCGCCTCCCCCATCCGCCGCAGCCCACCACCGTTGCTACCAATCCACACATCCGACGCCTTGGGACCACGAGAGACGATCGGACCCAGCACACGCTCCGAACGGTGCAGAAACCCGGTGAACGCGGTCGACGAGGACGCGGACGCGCCGCAGCCCACCAACCACGCGGCCAGGCAGATCACAACGACGCCAAGAAGAAATCGTTTCATCCGGACTTCAATACGACACAGCAAGACGAACCGTCACAACGCCAGTATCGCGACGCAAGGCACGAGACACACATAAAAGCGCGGCTATGTGATTTGACCCGGGTGGAGATCTCCGAACGAGGACCGGTTTCGCTTCGCGATGATTGCCGGACCACATTCCACGTTCGACGTTCGACGACCGCTGAGGACGCAACGAAGCCGCGTCGTCGTAGAGGTTGTATGCGAAGCGCGTTGCTCATCGCTGGAGCGATCACGTGCCTGCTGACTGGGTGCGGGTCGATGCAGGAAGCCGTGGCACCGTCGTTGCTGTCGTACGGGTTGGGGATCGAGCTCCCCGCGCACTGGCAGGGCTATGTCGGGCGTGGGCTTCTGGTCGCGACGAGCTTCGCGTTGGATGATCCTGGACTGGGCTGGCTCGACGCGGGTCCTCCCGGCCCGGACGACGTTCAGATCGTCGTGCTCGAACGCGACGGCGGGCCGCCGCACGCCCCGCTCGTCGATTACGAACCCCTCTCGTTGCCGGTCACTGTACGTGGCGAAGACTTCGACAACGAAAGCACCCTGACCGCCGCCGAAACGGCCAACCAGAGCGTCGGTCACCGGGCCGTCGAGATCCACGGCCGCAAGTTCGAGGTATTCGTGACGCTCGGAGTGCCGCAGCCGGACGCCACTCTCGTCTCGGCCGCCAACGCTGTGCTCGCGACGCTGCGGGTCGACGATGTCCCACCCCCGACCGGCTCGGTTTCCCCACCAACGTTCCCCGCGCTCGACGGATGGCAGGTCGTGGACTCAGGACCCCAACGCATTCGAGTGGAAGGAAACGACGGTTTCGCGATCGCGTCAACCTCTCCGATCCACGACGCGTCCGAGGCGATTCCTGACCGATCGGTCGCCGCCCTCGCACCCGGTGGAGCACTCATCCAGGTCCGCGTACAGCAGAGCGCGCTCTTGCCGTTTACCCGTTCCCCGCAGGCGCGACTGCCGAAGGTGAGGGACTTCCCGCCGTACCCTCCTGGCGAGGAGCGCCCTGGGGTGATCCATCTGCGGGATGGCGCCAACCTCGACAACCGGAGCTACAACACCACGATCGACGTCTACATCAGGAG
>JAYUAK010000073.1:0-2351 GCA_043741335.1 Actinomycetota bacterium | reverse complement strand
CCATGAAGTACTGCAGCGTGGACGTGATCGGAGAAACCGCACCGTCGGCGAGCGCGCAGAACGCGCGGAACAAGATGTTCCCGCCGACCTCGGAGAGCAGCGGCATGTCCTCCTGGCGACCGTAGCCGTCCTCGATCCGCCCGAGCACGCGGGCCGCCCACCACGTTCCCTCGCGGCATGGGGTGCACTTGCCGCACGACTCATGCGCGTAGAACTCGACCAGCCGCCGGGCGGCTTCGACGATGCAATCGTTCTGGTCCATCACCATGCACGCACCAGTGCCGAGCAGGGATCCCGCCGCGGCGATCGACTCGAAGTCCAACGCGACGTCGACGTGATCGGCCGTGAGCATCGGGGTCGAGGACCCGCCGGGCGTCCAGGCTTTCAGTGCCTTGCCGCCGAGCATGCCGCCGCCGTACTCCTCGAGCAGAACACGAAAGGGTGTACCGAGCGGCAGTTCGTAGTTGCCCGGGCGTTCGACCTTTCCCGAGATCGTGAACATCTTCGTCCCGGGCGCCTTCTCGGTGCCTTGGCTCTTGAACCAGTCGGCGCCCCTGCGGAGGATGTGCGGGACGTTGCAGAGTGTCTCGACGTTATTGATCACCGTCGGGGACTCGTACAGCCCCTCAACTGCGGGGAACGGGGGGCGCAGGCGCGGCTGGCCCCGGAAGCCCTCGAGCGAGGACAGCAGTGCGGTCTCCTCGCCGCAGATGTACGCGCCGGCGCCGCGATGCAGCACCACTTCCACGTCGAAGTCCGAACCCAGGATGCCCTTGCCCGCATAGCCTTTCGCGTACAGCTCGGCGATCGCGCGCTGGACGACCGTTCCCGGCCACAGGAACTCGCCCCGGCAGTACACGAACACCGTGTGGCAGCGGATGGCGTACGCCGCGATCATGGCGCCCTCGAGCATCTGGTGTGGCTCGCGTTCCATCAGCTCTCGGTTGTTGCAGGTCCCGGGCTCTGACTCGTCGAAGTTGACGGTGACGTACGTGGGCTTGCCCGTGTCCTGCGGCACGAACGACCACTTCATCCCCGTCGGGAATCCGGCACCGCCGCGACCGCGGAGCCCCGAGTCCTTCACGACTTGGATGACGTCTTCGGGCGTCATCTCGAGCGCCTTCCGCAATCCCGCGTATCCGCCTTTTGCCTCGTACCCGGCGAGCGACCGGACGCTGTCGTCACCCCAGTTGGCGGTGATCACGCGCTCGAATTCGAGGCTCACGCGTCCACCGCCATCGTCGGCTCGTGCCTTGGCTCGAACGTTGGCTCGAAGCCGGCAAGCACGCGTGAGGCCGTTCGGAAATCGCGCATGGGCTCGCCGCGCGAGGGAGCAGGCACGTCACCGCGGCGCAACGCATCGATCATCTCGCCCATGCGTTCGGGCGTGATCTCGTCGTGGTACACGAAGTCCACCGACACGACCGGCGCCTTCTCACACGCACCCAGGCACTCCTCTTCGTGGAGCGAGATGACCTCGTCGTCCGAGAGCTCCTTCCCGTGGGGAATGCCGGACGCCCGATGGGCTGCCTCGTAAACCTCCTTCGCTCCGCGCAGAGCGCACGACAGGTTCGTGCACACCGACACGACATGCCTGCCGGTCGGCCGCAAGCGGATCATCGTGTAGAAACTCGCGACGGCTTCCACTTCGGCAGTCTTCAGACCGAGCAGGGCGGCCACCTCTTGCAACCCCTCACGCGTGACCCGCCCGTCGACCGACTGCGCCAGGTAGAGCAGCGGCATGACGGCGGAGCGTTCGCGTCCTTGCGGATATCGCGCCACGATCGTCTTCGCATCGTCGAACGTCGCGCCTTCGAAGATGGTCATCAGCGGTCGCAGCCCCCCATGACCGGATCGATGCTCGCGATCGCCGCGATGGCGTCGGCGATCAGGTGACCCTCGACCATGATCGGCGTGGCCTGCAGGTTCACGAACGACGGATCACGGATCTTCACGCGGTACGGTTTGTGCTCACCGTCGGATACGACGTAGAAGCCGAGCTCGCCCCGTGGGGATTCGACGGCCTCATAGACCTCCCCCGCCGGAACCTGCACACCTTGCGTCACCATCTTGAAGTGATGGATCAGAGCCTCCATCGACTCCTCCATGATGTGGCGGACGTAGTCGTTGGAGTTGCCGATCCCGTCAGGGCCGACCTCGAGCTGCGCAGGCCAGCGCACTTTCGGATCCTCGACCATCACGGGACCGGGCTCCTCCAAGCGCTCCAGGCACTGTTCGACGATCCGCATCGATTGCCGCATCTCGTCCAACCGGACGGCGTATCGCGCGTACGAGTCGGCCTCGGTTCGCACCGGCACGTCGAATTCGTACGTCTCATAGCCTGAGTACGG
>JAYUAK010000072.1:0-2351 GCA_043741335.1 Actinomycetota bacterium | reverse complement strand
CCAAGTGCCTGATCCGGATTGGCGGGCAGTCGCTCATCTCGAGGATGCTGGACCAGCTATCGAGCCGTGGTCTCACGGACGTCACGATCGTGACCGGGTTCCGGAGCGAGCTCGTGGAGAAGGAGGTCGGGGGCCGGGCCCGTATCGTCAGGAATCCCTTGTACCACCTCACCAACAGCATCACGTCTCTCTGGCTCGCTCGCGAGTTCCTGGGTCCGGAGGCGATCGTCGCAAACGGCGACATCTGCTTCAACATCAAGGTGCTCGACGAGCTGATCTCCGACTGCCGCGACCCGGTCATGCTGTGCGACTCGTCACGGATTGCGACCGCCGACTACCGGTTCAGCCTGGACGGCGAACGGCTCGTCGCGTTCGGCAAGGACATCCCAGCCGAGAAGACCGACGCCGAATATGTGGGCATGGCCAAGATCAGCGCTGGCTTCATGCCGCCCTTCAAAGCGCGGCTCGAGCATCTCGTCGGCTCGCGGAAGTGCGGTCTGTGGTGGGAGGACGTCCTCTACTCCCATGTCTCCGAGGGCGTGCCGATCTACTGCCGCGACGTGGCGGGGCACTTCTGGAGCGAGATTGATCACGCTGGGGACTGGGCACGCGTCATGGAATGGGTGCGGGCAGGAGGGGAGGCCCAGGTGATTGCATGACAGAGAAACTGCAATCCCACCGCGACGTCATCGAGCCCAACTACTTTAGCAACTGGGGTGACCTGTGGTACCCGCGCATCGCCAACCTGCTGCTCCTGCCCGTCAGCAAGGTGCGCTGGATTACCCCGAACGCCGTGACAGTGGCATCGCTCGGGTGCTACACGGTGGCCTGTGTCGGGGTGGCAGCGTCGAACACGCTCCCATTGCTCTGGGCGGCTCTCCTCCCCGTGTCATACGTGCTCGACTGTCTCGACGGTCAGCTCGCGAGGTTCACGGCGCGCGGATCAGTCCTCGGGGACTACCTGGACAAGACATTCGACGTGCTGAAGATCGGCATCATCAATCTAGCCTTCGGGTACCACGCGTTCGTCCAGTCAGGGAGCGCCCTCTTTCTTGTCCTGGCCTTCCTGTCCTGCTTCGGCTTCCTGTTCAGGTACTACATCAAACTGGAGACGATGTTCTCGTGCGCCAACCGGGACACGGACTACCTTGAGAAGTCGAGAGTCCGTCGGAGAGAGCTCCACGTGGAGTACGCCCGGATCGGAGCGGGCCGGAGGACCCTGGCGGACCACGTCGGGTGGCTCTGGCTGCGCCACCGCTCGGTGCTCGCCCTCGACGAGGCGGAGCACGTCACCTTCGGGGCGATTGCCGTCGCGTTGAACAGCGTCGAAGTCTGGCTCTGGGTCTTTGCGTTGGGGCAGGTGGGGCTCGCGTTCTTCCGGCTCGTCGAGCGCGGCTACCTGCTCTCGAGGAGGCCCGCGAAGCTTCTCGACCCGATGAGGAAATGAGGGGTGGCCTAGGAGGTCGCAGCCGGCGGCCCCGCAGGCACGTACGACCAGTCGCCGGTTCATGCCCAAGGCGCCGCCGAGAGTCGCCACGCACATGAACCAGGCAATCGCGGACACGGGTAGGGCGACGATGCCAACCGCGACCCCTTCGCCGCGGCCAAGGCCGGCCGCCCTAACAGCGACCACGGTGCCGATGGGCCCAAGGCCCTCGGGGCCAGTCTGAGAGCGCGTGGGGGTCGAAAATCCGGATTCGATCACGCCGCGGCTCCGTAGGACTCGTGGATGAGCCCGCTCAAGAGGTCCCGGCGGCGTACGTATCGAGGGCTGACGGGCAACGCGTCCTCGGCGTCGACCAGACGGGTCGCAAGGTCGAGACCGCGATGCGGCCGCCGGCGGTTGTCGTGCTCGGCATCCGTCCGGAGCGTCAGATCGAGGTGGCGCCGCCCGAGGATGGTGGGCGGTCATCGGACGACCTCCGGATCGAAGACGGCTGGCAACCGCTCGCGTGCGCGACGCGAGCTCTCGAAGGTAAATCGGGGTTTTCGACCCCCGCGCCGTCCCTTCACCTGCGCGACGGCGACCCCGTGGGGATCGAAAACCCCGATTCGCGATCGGACAGCCCCGGTACGATCGGCCGATGTGGTCCCTCCTCTACCTCGTCGTCCGCGCCCTCCTCCGTCTCCTCGTCAGCGGTGGCCAACGTGGCCGAGACGACGGATCAAAAGGACCTCGAGATCCTCCGGGTGCTGCAGCGGAAGACCGGCCCACCCAAGCTCCGGGCCATCGACCGGATCCTGCTCGCGGCGGCGAGTCGGGCGACCCCGCGCGACCGCTGGGTGGCCTTCCTCGTCACCCCGGCGACCCTCCTCCGCTGGCACCGCCAACTGGTGAGGCGCAAGTGGAC
>JAYUAK010000071.1:0-2354 GCA_043741335.1 Actinomycetota bacterium | reverse complement strand
CGAAGATGCGCGCGCGCCGCAGACCGCCCAGGTCGTCGGGTCCGGTCTCGGGTGGCAGGAACCCGATCGTCTCGAGGGCCAAGATGGCTGCGACGGAGGGATCCTCGAAGTCGGCGACGACGACGGCGGCCTGCGGTTGGACCGGGCCTCCGATGAAGAGCAGCTCGTCGTCCGGCACGAGGGAACCGAGCTGCGGGACCGCCTCGGCGACCGTGACGTTGGCGGCGCGGTTCAAGATCACCCCAACCGCACCGTCCTCATCGTGCTGCCCGACCAGCAAGACCGTGCGCCGGAAGCTCGGATCCCACAGGCTCGGACCTGCGATCAGCAGCTGCCCCCGGAGGCTCTCCATCCCGGCATCATCGCCCAAGCCGAGCGAGTTGTCCGCTGATAGTCTGGCCCAGACTAGCTCTTCGGCACGTCTTTCTTCGGGTCGAGGAACGGCAGCGGCGTCACGGTCGCCGTCATCTCTCCGCGCGGCGACTCGATCTGCAGCGCGCTTCCGTCGGCGGCGAACTGGATGTGCACCCAAGCGTACCCCATGTTCAAATCGAGACGCGGGGAATACGACGCGGACGTGAGCCGACCGACGACCTCGCCGTTCGCAGACACGGGCCAGAAGTCCTCGAGCCACATGGGAAGCGGAGGACCGTCGATCTTCACCCCGACGAGCTTCTTGGTGACGCCGTCGCGGGCGATCCTCGTGAGCGCGTCGCGAGACACGAACTCGTTGTCGTTGTCGAGCTCGACCAAGCGCTCCAAGCCCGTGACTTCGAACGGGTTGTTCGTGATGTCCATGTCGTTGCCGTAGTTGAAGATCCCGGCCTCCATGCGACGCTGGGTCGCTCGGCGCGATCGCGCGGATGTCAAACTCCCGCCCAGCGTCCATAACCTTGTCCCACAGGTCGGAGCCGCGGCTGGCGTCGCGCAGATAGATCTCGTACCCGACCTCGCCGGTCCAGCCCGTTCGCGACACGACGAGCGGGATCCCGTCCAGCTCAGCCTCTGTACACCAGTAGTACTTGAGGTTCGTCACCTCGTCTCCGAAGAGCGCGCGGATCACGTTCTTCGAGCGCGGTCCCTGCACCTGCAGCGGCGAGACGTCGGGTTCGCGGATCGTCACGTCCATGCCGGCGAACGCCTGCACACCGATGGCGAACAGCAGCGCGTCTGAGTCGGCGAGCGAGAGCCAGAATCGATCATCCGCGAGCTTGAGCAGGATCGGGTCGTTCACGATGCCGCCGTCGGGCGCGCAGATCACGACGTACTTGCACTGGCCGACCGCGGTCTTGGACAAGTCGCGCGGTGTGAGCAGCGAACCGCGCGGCGTCGGGACCCGAGATCTCCACCTGCCGCTCGACCGCGACGTCCCAGAGCGTCACGTGGTTCAGCAGATGCCAGTACTCCTTGAGATCGTCGTCGTAGAGCGTGGGGATCAGCATGTGGTTGTAGAGATCCCAGCTGGTGCACCCGGCCTCGACGGTCCGCTGGTAGTACGGCGACTTGCGATACCACGTGGCCATGTAGAAGGGAAACGTCGTGTGCTGGTCGGTCACGGTTCAGCCTTTCTCATCGGGAGCGCCTCGCGCGCCTTCGGTCCTTCTTGATCTCGCGGACGCAGTTGTAGGCAGGGATACCCGTTACGCCGCCACCCGCGTGCGTCGCGCTCGAACACTGATACAGCCCGCGGATCGGCGATCGGTAGTCCGCGTAGCCCGGCGCCGGCCGCATGTGGAAGAGCTGCTCGGCGGAGAGCTCACCGTGGAAGATGTTCCCGCCGATCAGTCCCCATTCGTGCTCCATGTCGTAGGGACCGATCACCTGGCGGTGCAACACGCTGTCGGCGAACCCGGGGCCAGCTCGTCGTAACCCGCGATCACACGATCTGCGTAGGCCTCCAGCTCGTCGCTGTGCGGCTCTTCGCTCCACTCGTGTGGAACCCACTGCGTGAACAGCGAGATGACGTGCTTGCCCTCGGGCGCGAGCGAACGGTCGTGGACGGTCGGCACCACGCCGTCGGAGAACGGCATCGTCGCAGGCCTTCCCGCCCGGGCCTCTTCGAACGCCTTCTCCAGATAGGCCACCGAATGCGCGAGCTCCACGCCGCCCGACTGGTCGGTGAGCTCGGGGTAGGAGGTGAACACCGGCAGCCGATCCAACGCACAGTTGATCTTCACAACGCCGCTCCGCGACCGCCAGGACTCGATGTCGTGCACGAAATCCGAAGGCAGCTCGCGTGGATCCAGCTGCTCCAGGAATGTGATCTTCAGGTGGATCGCCGTCACGACGAGCGGCGCCAGAAGCTCTTCACCGTCCTGCAGCGTGACACCGCGAGCCGCGCCATTCGCCGTGAG
>JAYUAK010000070.1:0-5645 GCA_043741335.1 Actinomycetota bacterium | reverse complement strand
TCCGTGTGCCGCTCGACGTCGCGGTCGGCGACAAGGTCATCTACTCCAAGTACGGCGGCACCGAGGTCAAGGTCGGGGGCGAGGAGTTCCTCATCCTTTCCGCCCGCGACGTTCTCGCGATCATCGGCAAGTAACCATCCAGGTTTCGGAGCGGGGGCTCGCGCGCGACTGAGCGCCGAGCCCCGTTCCATCTCTCGAACGAAGGAGGCACCATGGCAGCCAAGCTGCTCAGGTTCGGCGAGGAGGCGCGGCGCTCGCTCGAGGCCGGCGTCGACAAGCTCGCCGACGCGGTCGCCATCACGCTCGGCCCCAAGGGCCAGAACGTGGTGCTCGACAAGAAGTGGGGAGCGCCCACCATCACGAACGACGGTGTAACCATCGCCAAGGAGATCGAGCTCGAGGACCCGTGGGAGAACATGGGCGCGCAGCTCTGTAAGGAGGTCGCCACCAAGACGAACGACGTCGCCGGTGACGGGACCACCACCGCGACCGTGCTCGCCCGCGCCATGGTGAAGGGCGGCATGAAGAACGTCGCCGCCGGTGCGAACCCGATGGCCCTGAAGCGCGGCATCGAGAAGGCCGTCGCGGCCGTCGTGAAGTCGATCGAGGCGCAGGCCAAGGAAGTGGAGTCCAAGGAAGAGATCGCGCAGGTGGCTTCGATCTCGGCCGCCGATCCCGCGATCGGCGACGTGATCGCCGAGGCCATGGACAAGGTCGGCAAGGACGGCGTCATCACGGTCGAGGAGTCCAACACGTTCGGCATGGAGCTCGAGTTCGTCGAGGGCATGCAGTTCGACAAGGGCTACATCTCCCCGTACTTCGTGACCGACCAGGAGCGGATGGAAGCGGTCTTGGAGGACCCCTACATCCTGCTGCTGAACAAGAAGGTCTCGAGCGTGCAGGAGTTGCTGCCGATCCTCGAGAAGGTCATGCAGTCGGGCAAGCCGCTCGCGATCATCTCCGAGGACGTCGACGGCGAGGCGCTCGCCACGCTCGTCGTGAACAAGATCCGCGGAACGTTCAACGCGGTTGCCGTGAAGGCCCCCGGGTTCGGCGACCGCCGTAAGGCGATGCTCCAGGACCTGGCGATCCTTGCGGGCGGCCAGGTCATCTCCGAGGAGGTAGGCCTGAAGCTCGAGAACGTCACGCTCGACCTGTTGGGTCAGGCGCGCAAAGTCGTCGTGACCAAGGACGACACCACGATCATCGAGGGTGCCGGCTCCGAGGACGAGGTTAAGGGCCGGGTCAACCAGATCAAGGCCGAGATCGAGAACACGGACTCGGATTGGGACAAGGAGAAGCTGCAGGAGCGGCTCGCGAAGCTCTCCGGCGGCGTCGCGGTCATCAAGGTCGGCGCGGCTACTGAGGTCGAGCTCAAGGAGAAGAAGCACCGCATCGAAGACGCCGTCTCGGCGACGCGTGCGGCCGTGGAAGAGGGCATCGTCCCCGGCGGCGGCGTGACGCTGATTCGCGCCGAGAGTGCGCTTCTCAAGCTGAAGCTGAAGGACGACGAGGCGACGGGTGCGGCGATCGTCCGCGACGCGCTCTCCGAGCCGGCACGGCGCATCGCGTCGAACGCAGGTTACGAGGGTGCCGTGGTGGTCTCGCAGCTCCGCGGCGAAGGCAGTGGCGGCAACGGTTTCAACGCCGCCACCGGCGAGTGGGTCGACATGGTCAAGTCCGGGATCATCGACCCGGCCAAGGTCACCCGTTCGGCGCTGCAGAACGCAGCCTCGATCGCCGCGCTCGTGCTGACCACCGAAGCATCCGTGGTGGAAAGGCCCGAGGACGAGGACGCCGCGGCCGCCGCGAGCGGTCACGGCCACAACCACTGAGCTAGTCTGTAACAGACTAGTGGTACCGCCACAAGGGCGGGGCGCTTCGCGCCCCGCCCTTCGGCGTCAGCGACGAGACCAGGATCGGTGACCTAGACTTCGGCGGATGTTCGAGGAGCTCATCCGCGGCTGGGACGGCGAGTTCGTGGCGACGCGGTTCGACCAACCGACGTCGACGTGGATGTTCGCCGGGGTCCACTCCACCGTCCTGGGGCCGGGGTTCGGCGGGACGAGGATGAAGGTCTACGGGTCCCCCGAGGAGGCCCTGCGGGACGTGCTCCGGCTCTCCACGGCCATGACGTTCAAGAACGCCATGGCCGATCTGCCGTTCGGTGGCGGGAAGTCGGTCTTGGCGGTCCCGGCCGTGCCGCAAGGCAACGAGCGCCGAGCATTGTTGCTTCGCTACGCCGACTTCATCGTGGGGCTCGGCGGCAGCTACGTCACCGCGTGCGACATGAACACCACCGAAGACGACATGAACGTCGTCGGGGAGCGATGCCCCCATGTCATGGGGCGGAGCGTGGCCACAGGCGGCTCCGGCGCCTCCGCGCCCGACACGGCGATCGGCGTGTTCCACGGGATACGCGCGAGCCTGAAGCACGTGTTCGGATCCAACGATCCGTCCGGACGGACGGTCGTCGTCGAGGGGACGGGGGCCGTAGGAAGTCCGCTCGCAGATCTGCTTGCCGAAGCCGGAGCGAAGCTCGTCGTATCCGACATCGACGCCGAGCGAGCCAAGCGCGTCGCCGACTGCGTGGGGGCGGATGTGGTTCCACCCGAAGACGCTTTCGACACGCCGTGCGACGTGTTCTCTCCGTGTGCGACCGGCGCGGTGTTGAACGCCGACACCATCGCGCGCCTGCGATGCCGGATCGTGGCCGGCGCCGCGAACAACCAGCTCGCGACTCCCGAAGACGCCGACCGATTGGCGGCGGCCGGCATCCTGTACGCGCCCGACTACGTGGTGAACGCCGGCGGCGTGCTGCACCTGGCCGGATACGAACGCCTCGGATGGACGCCCGAGCAGATGGCGGTGCGACTCGGCGGCATCGCCGTCACGTTGGGGGATGTGTTCGCCGCCGCCGATCTAGACGGCGTCACCCCAGAAGCCGCGGCCAACCGGATGGCGTTCGAGCGCATCGCCAAAGCGTGACGGCGCCGGGCCTCAGGCGAACGGTTTCTCCTGGGCTGCGAGACCCAAACCCACCAGGTCGAGCGCCCCCACCGCACCGTTCACGAACGCGAGCAACCACCACGACCAGGCCGACGCGCCTTCCGGCAGACCGAACAGCGCGTGGAGCGCGAACACCGTCGCCGTGCCCGCTTCGAGCACGACGAAAGCCCACGACCACCACCACACGTCCTCCAATCGTTGAGCGACGAGCAGCATCAACATGGCCAACACGACGGCCATCACGCCCAGCCCGCGGAACCAGGCGGCGTCAGAAGGCGCGGGTTGTCCGGCAACGCTGACGAGCACCCAGCGAGGCGCGATCCCGATGACGGATCCGAAGGCCGCCCACAGGAGAGCTTGCGCGTTCAGCACTCGTCGCAGGAACGTCACGAAGGCCTATCTCCGCAGCTTGGTCGGGGTCTCGGGCGGCTTGGTAGGATACGCGAACCGCGGAGGCACCCCCGTAACGCGCCACGCCCGCTTCCGCTTTTGAGACCCCGCGATCGCGAAGGACGTTCGGCATGCAGCAGGGACCCAGGGTCGCGATCATCGGCCTCGACTGCGCCGCTCCGTCATTGCTCTTCGACCAGCTTGCCGACGAAGTCCCGAACCTCCAGAAGATCTTCTTCAACGGGATGTACGGAGATCTGGCCAGCATCACGCCGCCCATCACCGTTCCCGCGTGGGCGTGCGCGATGACGGGCAAGACGCCCGGTCAGCTCGGCATCTACGGCTTCCGCAATCGCAAGGACACGTCCTACGACGGCCTCTCGGTTGCGACGTCGCTCTCGGTCAAGGAGCCCACGGTGTGGGACAAGCTCGGAGATCGCGGCAAACGATCGCTCTTGATCGGCGTGCCACCGGGGTTCCCACCGCCGAAGGAGTTCCCCGGCTGGCGCGTGGCCTGCTTCTTGACCCCTCCGAGCGCGGAACGGTGGGCATTTCCGCAGACGCTCGAGACCGAGATCGCGGAGGAGCTGGGCGGTCCGGGCGAGTACATCTTCGACATCCCGAACTTCCGGCAACAGGGGCCCGACTTCGTCATGGATCAGATCTTCAAGATGACGCAGCGGCGGTTCCAAGTGGCGCGGCGGTTGATCAAGACCAAACCGTGGGACTTCTTCATGATGGTCGAGATGGGACTGGACCGCCTCCATCATTGTTTCTGGCAGTACTACGACCCTCGACACCCTTTGTACGAGTCGGGCAACAAGTACGAGACCGCGTTCCACGATTACTACCGATTCCTGGACCGGGAGATCGGCTCGTTGCTGGAGGTGCTCCCCGACGACGTGATCACGATCGCCATGAGCGACCACGGCGCACGTCCCATGATGGGCGGCTTGTGCTTCAACGACTGGCTGATCCGCGAGGGCTACTTGGTGCTGAAGGAGCCCATCATCGAGATCACGCCGATCGCGAAGGCGCCGATCGACTGGACTCGCACGACCGCCTGGGGAGATGGTGGCTACTACGGTCGGCTCTTCCTGAACGTCAAGGGCCGCGAGCCCACGGGCATCGTCGAGCCTTCCGAGTACGAGGCCGTGCGCAACGAGATAATCTCCAAGCTCGAAGCGTTGCCCGGACCGGACGGCCTCCCGATGGGGACGACCATCCACAAGCCACAAGATGTCTATCCGGAGGTCCGCGGCGTCGCCCCCGACTTGATCGTGTACTTCGGTGACCTCGACTGGCGATCCGTAGGCTCGATCGGCAACCCCAGCATCTACACGTTCGAGAACGACACGGGCACCGACGGTGCCAACCACGACCGCACCGCGTTCTTCTCGATGATGAACCTGCCCGGCCAACCGTTGGGACGCGTCGAGGGCATGAACCTGGTCGACGTCGGTCCCAGCATCCTCAAGCTCTATGACATCGAGGCGCCCGAGGGCGTCGTCGGAAGGAGTTTCCTGTGACGCAAGGAGAAAAGGGATTCACCGTATGGTTCACCGGGCTCTCGGGCTCGGGGAAGTCGACGATCGCCGAGATGCTCTACCACGAGCTCGTCGCCAGAGGATTGAAGACCGAGATCCTGGACGGCGACGAGGTTCGCAAGAATCTCTCGAAGGGCCTGGGCTTCTCCAAGGAAGATCGAGACACGAACATCCTTCGGATCGGCTTCGTGGCAGATCTGCTGACTCGCAACGGCGTGGCCACGATCTGTTGTCCGATCAGCCCGTACAAGGAGACGCGTGATGCGTGTCGTGAGCTGATCGGCGAGTTCGTCGAGGTGCACGTGGACGCGACCGTGGCGGAGATCGCGGCGCACCGCGACCCGAAGGGTCTGTACAAGAAGGCGCTCGCCGGCGAGATCACTGGATTCACCGGCGTGGACGATCCCTACGAGGCGCCGGAGAACCCGGAGCTCCGCATCGATACCGAGTCCGAAGATCCAGAAGCGTCGCTGACACACGTCCTGGACACCCTGAAGGCGCGCGGCTACATCGACGATGCTGCGGTCATGGTCGAAGGCGATTGCGTGCACTCGGGCCTGACCGATCTTCGCGTCACGGAGACCGGGCACGTTGCCAAGGAGTCGTGATCCAGGCCCGGAGTCGGCCCTGGTAGCCTGGAGTGCATGAAGCTCAGACGCCCATCCGGGAACGGGTGGGCGTCTTGCGTTTCCTGATGGG
>JAYUAK010000069.1:0-2355 GCA_043741335.1 Actinomycetota bacterium | reverse complement strand
TCCGACCCCGCGTACCGCGACATCGCGGTCCGGTTCGTCGCGGCGTCGTTGCAGGGCTGGGCGTACTGCCGGGACAACGTCACGGAGTGCCGCGACATAGTGGTGGCCAAGGGCTCGAAGCTCGGGAACAGCCACCAGCTGTGGCAGATGAACGAGATCAACAAGCTCATCTGGCCGTCGCCCGACGGCGTCGGCATGATCGACCAGGCCGCGTGGGACCGCACCGTCCAGATCGCCATGGACACGGCGAACCTGGAGGGCGCCACCGTGCTCACGAAGGCTCCGGATGCCGGGGCCTACACGAATGACATCGTCACCGAGGCGCTCGCGATCCTGAACGACGCGGGCATCGACACGACGGGCTCGAGCTTCACGCCCGTAGACGTGACGCTCGAAGAGAACGGCGCCTGACCAGGGGCCAACGCCCCCGGTCGTGATGCGTAGGACGGGACCACGGGCGGGTCGCTCCGCGACCCGCCCGTCCGTCCGCTCATCGGCCGGCTCAGGCGGTCCTTCCGCGCCTATGCCGTGATCCGGCTCCTGGGCAGGAATCGGCCCTGTCCCGGCGTGCCGTGGAACTCGCCGTTCTCCACCAGCACCTGACCGCGCTGCATCACGATCTCGGGAAGCCCGCGCACGACTCGCCCCTCGTACGCGGAGTAATCCACGCGCATGTGGTGCGTCGAAGCCGAGAGCACCCGCTCCTTGTTGGGATCGAACACCACGATGTCGGCGTCGGATCCGGGCGCGATCGTTCCCTTGCGCGGGTACAGACCGAACATCTTCGCCGGCGCCGTCGCGACCAGCTCCACGAACCGGTTCAGATCGATGTGACCGCTCTCCACGCCGCCGTACAGCAGCGTGAACCGGTCCTCCACGGACGGCAGCCCGTTCGGGATCTTCGAGAAGTCGTCCTTACCCAGGTCCTTCTGACCGGTGTAGTTGAACGGGGCGTGGTCGGTGGACACCACCGAGAGGTCCCCCCCGCGCAGACCCGTCCACAGGTCCTCCTGGTGGTCGGCCGTCCGAAGCGGCGGCGAGCAGACGAACTTCGCACCCTCGAACCCGGGTTTCGCCATGTCGTCCTGGCTCAGGTACAGGTATTGGGGACACGTCTCCGCGTACGCCGCCTGGCCGCGGTCGCGCGCCTCGCGGAGGGCGTTCAGCCCGTCGCGCGACGACAGGTGCACGATGTAGGCGGGCGTGTCGGCGAGCTCCGCCAACCGGAACGCCCGGTGAACCGCCTCGCCCTCCATGGCGGCGGGCCGCGTGAGCCCGTGGTTCAGCGGAGCGGTCTTGCCCTCGTCCAGGAACTGGCGGACCAGCACGTCGATCGGACCGCCGTTCTCGGCGTGCATCATGATCAGTGCGCCGGACTTCCCCGCCTGGCGCATCGCGCGGAAGATCGACGCGTCGTCCAGCATGAACACGCCCGGGTAGGCCATGAACAGCTTGAACGACGTCACGCCCTCCCCGACCAGCTCGTCCATCTCCTTCAGGACCTGGTCGTTCACCTCGCGGATGATCACGTGGAACCCGTAGTCGGTGCACGCGTTCTGCGCTTTCGCGAACCAGCGATCGAGCCCCTGACGCAGCCCTTCGCCGTAGTCCTGCACCGCGAAGTCGACGATCGTGGTCGTGCCGCCGAACGCGGCCGCGCGCGTCCCGGTCTCGAAGTCGTCCGAGCAGAAGCTCCCGCCGAACGGCAGCTCCATGTGCGTGTGCACGTCGACGCCGCCGGGCATCACGTAGCGGCCGGTCGCGTCGATCACGCGGTCCGCTTCGACGCTCATGCCCCTGCCGATCGCCGCGACCTTCTCGTCCTCGATCACGACGTCCGCTTCGGTGGTCTCCGTTGCGGTCACGACGGTGCCGCCTTCGATGAGGGTCCTCATGGTGGGATTCTCCTTCCGTTCGTGCCGGACCTTAGCAAGCTCGCGTCCTTAGTAGGGTAGGCGCGCACGTACGGCTTCCTCCTTTGCATCAGGCCCGTCCCTCGTGGCGAGAAAGGAGTGATTGTGATCGCAGCGAGTGTCTTCTAGATCGTCTTTCGATTCATCCATGTGGTGTCGGCCATCCTGTGGGCGGGCTCTCTCTTCGCACTGACGATCTTCGTGGAGCCGACAGTGGGCGAGCTAGGCCCCGATGGAGGTCGGTTCATGGGGACCATGGTCGAGAAGCGGAAGGTGCCCCAAGTCATGGCGGCGCTCGCAGGGCTGACCGTCCTGGGAGGCGTCGTCCTCTACTTCAAGGCGTCCTCGGGACTGAACACCGACTGGCTCTCGAGCGGACCGGGGATCGGTTTCACGATCGGAGCCATCGCGGCCATCGTCGCGTTCGTTATCGGGATGGCCC
>JAYUAK010000068.1:0-2357 GCA_043741335.1 Actinomycetota bacterium | reverse complement strand
ACGAGCAAACCGTGATGCAAGGCGGGTTCGACGGACACGACGGCTACCCCGCGGCCGTGATCGCCTCGTGGCGCGCCGTCTACGACCTGGCGGACCTGGATCGGTCCGTCGGCGTGTTGCCGACCGGCGTGTCGGGCAACCCCGCGTCGCCGCATTGGAACGACCAGACCCCCATGTGGGCCTCCGGCACGCATCACGCGCTGCCCTTCACGCGCCCGGCCGTCGAGGCCGCTGCGGTCGCCACGCTGCGGCTCCTGCCCGGGTAACATCGGGGCCATGCCGAAGTCCCGTTCGCGCAGCAGCACCGAGAAGCGTCGGTATCAGCTGGAGCCCACGAAGAAGGCGGCGCGCCTGAAGCCCTCTCCACGCTGGTACGCGCCGGCGGTGCTCGGGGTCATGCTGCTCGGCGTCCTCGTGATCGTCCTCAACTACATCTGGCCGACGATCCTGCCGTTCACCCACGACCGGACCAGCCCGTACGCGCTCTTCGTGGGCCTCGGGATGATCGGCCTGGGCTTCCTGGGCACGACCCGGATCCGCTAGCCCCGAAGCCTTCCCGCGAATCACATCGATGTGATCCATCCACATCCTTTCCCCATCTGTGGGTAACGAACCGGAGCGCCCGACGGTGTGGATAACCGGTGGATAGACGGTGCGAGAACGGTGGATAACCCTGCCTCAGCGGGCGGCGGGACGGCGGATGACCTGCATCGGCTCACCGCAATGCCGGGGGATCTGGAGCTCGCCCAGACGCGTCACCTGGAACTCGGTCCCACATTCCCCGCAGACCAGGAACACGTCGAGCGCCTCGACGTCTTCGACCTCGGGCTTCGTCCGGTTGACATCGCTCGCGGTGAGCGAGCGGAGCATCCCGATCCCCACGCGCCAAATCAGCGCCCCCACCAGGATGGCGGAGCCGATCAGCAGGGCTTTGCTCATCAGGACTAGCTCGTTGGGACCTGCACGCCCGGAACGTGTTCGGACAGGAACTTCAGGATCGTACGGATCTGGCGGACGTCCTCTTCGATATCGAACGACCCGTGGCCGGTCCCGAACAGGTAGACCTGGTGCGGATGCCCGCGCGCGGCGAGCTTGTCCACGTAGGCCATCGCTTGGCGGTACGGACAACGGGAGTCGTTCTCGCCGATGACGAACAGGACCGGCACCGTGACGTTGTCCGCGAAGTAGATGGGGTTGCGGTCGCGCATCAGCTCCGGGACCTCCTCGGGCGTCCAACCCAAGAGCGCGCGATCGTAGGCCTGCAGCACCGGCGACATGTCGTCGTAGGACATCTCGTAATCGCCGACCGGGATCCCGGCGACGCCGCAGAGCCACAGGTCGGGGTGCTTGCCGAGCTCCATCAACGTCAGGTAGCCACCCCAGGACCAGCCGCCGATAACCGCACGCGCCGGATCAGCCACGCCGTGACCCACGAGCCATGCGAGCCCGGCGTTCAAGTCCTCGAGCTCCGGTCCGCCGATGTCTCCGATCAGCGCATCACGCCACTCCGCGCCGTACCCGGTCGAGCCCCGGAAGTTGATCATTGCCACGGCGAACCCGGCGTCGACGTAGGCCTGCACCTCGGGGCTCCAACGATCCTCTTCCAACCAGGTGGGCCCGCCGTGCGGCCGGATGAAGATCGGGAACGGCCCATCGCCCGGCGGCGACACGTAGAACCCGTGAACCGACTGTCCGTGAGGGTTGTCGAACCGGAACGAGACGTACGGACGTCCTGCCACGGCCCGTTCGCCTACGGCCTCCAGCACTTCGTTCCCGCTGTCGTCAATGACGCGAGGTGCATTCGCGCCGTTGGCGTGGCGGAACCACACGGTCCCATCGGGCCGGACGCGTCCGCCGGAGATCTGGCCCTCTGGGTGCGCGATATGCGTCGGTGTGCTCGATGCCAGATCGAACCGGTAGAGACGATGCCGACCCTCCACCAGGTTCTCGAGCAACAACGCCGAGCCGTCGGGCCACCAGTCGAGCGCGACCACCTCGCCCCGCAGGCCCGTCTGGAGATCCGTCCACGTTCCGGTTGCCGGTTCCCAGATCGCCGTCGCCGGCTCGCCGGATCGCTCGTGGATCACCGCCAACCGGCCATCGCCGGAAACGGGAGACCATGCGGCCGTCGACAGGCTCTTCCTCTCGTCACGGAGGTCGGCAACTGTCGCCGCGGTTCGCGGATCGATCACGCGAAGCGCGGGGTGCAGCATGTCGCCACCTTCGCAATGCTGCAGACACAGCATGGAACCATCGGCTGACAGCCCGCCGCGGTTGTATCCATTTTCGCCTCCCGCCACGCGGAGCCAGTCGGTGCTTCGGACCGTCTCCTTCGCCGGACCGCCGTCGATCGACAC
>JAYUAK010000067.1:0-5653 GCA_043741335.1 Actinomycetota bacterium | reverse complement strand
CGACGTTGTTCGGATCGGTAGGGTCGATCGCGATCGCCGCTTCGGACTGATTGCCGCCCAAGCGCGTGATGTTCACGTTCGGTCCAGGGGTGGCGGCTTGGGCGGTCTCAGCTGTCACCACTTGCAAACCGAGCAGCGCGAAACCCACGCCAGTCACGAGGATGCGTTTCAACATGCGGGCTCCTTGGATCGAGGTTAAGGCGGGCAGTCTACCGGGGCCGGAGAGAGTTCTGACCAAGAGTTCTGGCAGGATGGCCTCATGGATGTCGCGCTGCGGATCCTTGCCGTCGTTGGCGGGGTCGCCCTGGTCCTCGCCACCGTCGGATCGGCGATCAAGACCGTCGTGCTCCCGCGAGCCGTGGTCTCGCAGCTGACGCGCTGGGTGTTCCTGATGCTCCGCTCCGTCTTCCGCCTGATCGCCCGTCCTTCGCTGCCCACACCTCGCTCCCAGCCTTGGTCTTCTTCCGCTCGCCGCAGCCGGACCATCACTGGGTCACGGCGGCCGGAGCCGTCTTGGATGCGGCGGCTCTCGCGCTCTCCACGGTCGACGTCGAACGCGACGTCCAGGCCGACATCTGCCTCCGCGCCGGCTACCTCTGTCTCCGCCGGATCGCCGACCGCTTCGGCGTCCCCCACAACCCCGACCCTCGACCAACCGATCCGATCTCGGTCACGCGCGGGGAGTGGGACGACGTCGTGGAGTCCCTCGCGAGCCAAGGCGTGCCGATGAAGCCCGACCGCGATCAAGCGTGGCGCGACTTCGCCGGGTGGCGTGTGAACTACGACACGGTCCTCATCGAGCTTGCAAGTCTCACGACCGCCCCCTGCGCCGTGGTCGTCGGACCGCTCGTCCGATCGGCCATTCCGTCCGCGGATGTTCGGCGCCGCGGCGACGCGCCGGGTTTGAGCGGTCTACGGGTGGGGATCTCGCGCGTCGTAGCGCGCAAAAGCCGGAGCGAGGAGTCGCAACACGCCCACGCCGGCGATCGTGAGCAGCCCGCCTGAGACGACGCTCGCAGGCACGCTCCAGAGGTGAGCTACCACACCCGACTCGATGCTGCCGAGCGAGGGACCGGTCGCCCACACGGCCATCCCGATCCCGTCCAGACGCCCGCGCATAGAGTCCTCGACCGCGGTTTGCAGGATCGTCATCCGGAAGATCCCGCTGACCATGTCTCCGGCGCCGGCGACGGCGAGCATCAGCAGCGAGAGCCAAAGGGTGTGCGAGAGCCCGAAGGCGACGATCGCGCCGCCCCACACGACGACCGCGAGCATGATCGCTTGGCCCTGGCGCCGCACATGCTGGGCACGGCCCGAGAATGCGGTCGTCAGGAACGAGCCAGCCCCCGGCGCCGCGTAGAGCAGCCCGAGGATGGCGGCCCCCGAGCCATGACCGAGCCGGTCGGCGATCGCCGGGAAGAGCGCGTATGGGAAGCCGAAGATCATCGCGTTCAGATCGATGGCGAAAACCGATTGGATCGTCGGCTTGCCCTTCACGAACCGGAATCCGTCGACGATCGCCGCCCAGCTGACCGACGCATCCTCGTGGCTCGGCGGCGAAGGACGCATCCGCGAGACCATCGCGATCACCACCAGGAACGTGAGCACGTCGAACGCAAACGCGCCGGAGGGGTGGATCACAAGGATCAGGACACCCGCGATGACCGACCCGAGCACGTCGGCGATCGTGTGGAACCCCGCCTCGAGCGCGTTCGACGAGGGCAGGAGCTCGGGCGGTAGCAGCCGAGCCGGCCACGTCGACATGGAGGGTCGGTTGAACGTGTAGAGTCCGCTCGAGAGCGTCGCGAACACATAGAGCGGCCAGAGGAGCGGCTTCGAGAGCGAGGCGTTCACGGCCATCAGTGCCGACAAGACCGCAAGGATCGCGTGCATGATGATCACGAACCGCCGTCGTTCCACCGCGTCGGCGACGGCGCCTCCCACGATGGGGAAGACGAACACCGGGACGAGCTCGCAGAAACCCAACAGACCCACCGCCAGCGTCGAGTGCGTGAGCGCGTAGACCTGGAACGGGACGACCACGTAGACGATCGTGTCGCCGAAGTCCGAGATCGACTTCCCCAGGAAGAGCAGGCGGAAGTCGCGCGACGTGCGGAGTGGGGTGAAGTCCATGAGGTGCCCGCGGACGCGCGCGAGCAACCCGTCGCGGCCTTCGCCGTCAGGCTCCTTATCCCTGTCCGTGTGGTGCTCGCCCATGCCGGGCGAACGCTACCGGATGAGTCGTGACATCCGCCGGTCGGCGAGGACCTTGCCGCCGGTCTGGCACGCGGGGCAGTACGTGACCTCGTGCGACTCGTAGCTCACGCGACGCAGGTCCTCACCGCATCGGGGACAGGGCTCTCCGTACTTGTTGTGAACGACGAAGTGGTCGCCGAGCTTCGGCGGCAAGCCTCCGGTCCGCTTGCGTTCGATCTCGAGCGCTTCGTCGAGCACAGCGCGGGTCGCCGCGAGGAGCTCGTCGCGCTGAGCGGCGGACAGCTTGATGAGCACGGCGTAGGGCGAGAGCTGCGCGCGGTGCAGGATGTCGTCGCTGTAGCCGCGCCCGACGCCAGTCACCGTTCGCTGGTCGCGCAGGATCGTGTGGACGCGGCGCGTGTCGTCCGTCTCGCGCACCCACGTTGCGAACTCCTCCGACAGCACCTCCGGGCCCAGCTTCGCGAGCGGGCCGTCGTCACCGGGCGCGAGCACCCACCACCCCGCCTTGCGTTCCTTACCGAACTCCTTCAGAAGCACGCTCGGGCGATCGGTGGCTCGGATCCGCAGCACGCAGCCGCGCGGCTTGGTCGACTTGGGTGGCAACTCCACGTCGACGCGACCGCCCTGCGACAGATGGAACAGCAGCCGGTAGCCGCCCTCGAGCTCGATCACGACGAACTTTCCCCGCCGCCCGACGTGATCGATGGTCCGGCCGAGGAGCTCGGCGGGCCGCGGCGCATACGTCTTCAGCGACGAGAACTGCAAGAGGTCAAGCGCGGCGAGCCTCGCGCCGACCAGCACGTCGTCGAGCCGTTCGGCCAGCGCCTGCACTTCCGGAAGCTCAGGCACCGTCCTCGACCCGCGCCAACCATTCGCGGAGCATCGCGAGTGTCTCCTGCGGCCGCTCCTCCTGCGACATGTGCGAGCACCCCTCCATCACGACGAACTCCGAGCCCGCGATCCCGTCATGGGCCAACTCGACGGTCGCCGGCGTCACCTCGTCGTGCTCGCCGCAGAAGAGCAATGTGGGCGCCTGTATCCGGGCGAGATCCGCAGTGATGTCCCAGTCCTTGATCGTCCCGATCACGTGGAACTCGCTCGGGCCGTTCATGGTGTTGTAGACCTCGGGGTTGGCCGCCAGGCCCTCCATCGTCCGCACGAAGGAGCCCGGCCATGGATCCATGCGGCACACATGCCTACGGTAGAAAATCATCATGGCTTCCTCGTACGCGGGATCGTCGAACGTACCCGCCGCCTCGTGGGCGCGCAGGGTCGCCTCCACGTCGGGCGGCAGCTCCGCGCGGAGCTTCGCGAGCTCGGTCATCCAGAACGGAACGCTCGGCGGGGAGCTCTCGACGATGAGGCTCACGAGACCCGGCGGCTGCGTGATCGCGTAGGCCATGCCAAGCATGCCGCCCCACGAGTGTCCGAGCACGTGAACGCGATCGAGGCCGAGCGCGTCACGGATCGCCCCGACCTCCTCGACGTAGAGCTCGGTCGTCCACATCGCGGGATCGTGCGCTTCCGCCACCGCGGAGCTCCCACAGCCGAGCTGGTCGTAGAAGATCACACGCCGTCCTTCGGCGAGAGCTTCGTAGGGCTCCATGTGATGCCACGTCGCACCGGGTCCACCGTGCAGGCACAGGAGCGGGAGCTTCCCGGCGTCTTCTCCGTCGCCGACCACGCGATACCACGTCCCGTAGCCGTGGAACCCGATCGTGCCCTCGTGCACCGACGCCGTCATGCGACTCCCCTCAGGCGGCTTCGGCGGCCGCACGGATGATGCCGATCGCCTCGTCGATCCGATCGCGATGCGTGCGATGGCTCAGGATGCACGCGCGGATGACGTATCGCCCGTGGATCGACGTGCTGGACAAGTACACGCGCTTGGTTGCGTTGATGCGGTCCAGGAACGCGCGGTTGGCGTCGTCGTCTCCGGCCGCAAGCCGGAACGGCACAGTGGTGAGCTGCGGAGACCAGGGGATCTCGATCGCCGGATCCTGCGCGAGCGCGTCGAACAGATGCGTGGTCAGGTCCAGCTTCTCGTCGAGCGCTTCGCGGAACGCCCGCACGCCGTGCAGCTTGAGCGGCAGCCACACGCGGAACCCTCGGTGATCGCGCGAGAGCTCGGTCGAGTACTCGCTCAGGTTCGGCAACTCGCCGTCGGGCGCCCGATCCTGCAGGTAGGCCGCACCCTCGTAGTGCGCGTCGCGGAGCGCCCCAGCATCGCGCACGATCAGCGATCCGGTTCCGTACGGCAGGAACAGCCCCTTGTGCGGATCGAGCGTGACCGAGTCGGCCCGCTCGATGCCGGCAAAGCGTTCGCGACCTCGCTCCGTGAGTTGGAAGAAGCCGCCGTAGGCGCCGTCCACGTGCATCCACAGGTTCTCTTGCGCCGCGACGTCAGCGATGTCGGCGATCGGATCGATCGCACCGGTGTTGGTCGTACCGGCGGCCGGGACCACGAGGAACGGCCGCAGCCCGGCGGCGCGATCCGCCCGGATCATGTCGCGGAGCGCGTCCACGTCCATCCGAAGCTCGGCGTCCGTGGGGACGAGGCGGAGGTTCCGCCGCGAGAACCCGGCGATCGTGGCGGCCTTCGTCACCGACGCGTGCGACTGATCGCTCACGTAGTACGTCCCGTCCCAGAAGTCCTCGCCGAGCTTCGCGTGACGCGCGGTGACGACGGCGGACAGGTTCGCGATGGAGCCGCCGCTCGTGAGGATCCCCTGCGCTTGCGACGGGAAACCGAAGAGGTCGCAGAGCCAGCGCGTGACGTTCTCCTCGAACTGGGTCAGCCCGGGCGCGACTTCCCAGAAGTTCGGGAAGCGATTGACGCCCATCGCCAGGAATTGGGCGAGCGACGCCGCGTAGAGACCGCCGCCGGGGATGTACGGCAGGTACCCAGGACCGCACGTCTCGTAGGCAGCCGCGGCCGCCGCCTTGAAGTCGGCGAGCACCTCGTCGAAGGATCCACCCTCCTCAGGGGGGGAAGCGCGGAGCGACCTCGCGAGATCGAGCGCGTCATCGACGTTCTGCGCCGGCGCGTCGTCCAGCCCGTGGATGAACTCCACCAGGAACTCGACGGCCGCCTCCCCCATCGCGCGCATGTCGTCAGGCTTCGGGTCGAGCGGATACATGGCGCCCATGGTAGCGGCGCGGACGGCCCGGGCTCAGGCGGCCAGGCCTCAGGCAGAGGGGCCGGTCACCGCGTCCAGCAGACGCCGGGAGGCCTCGGCCACATCATCGACGGCGGCGTTGAACGCCTCCTCGTTGCGTCGCGAAGGCACCCGGTAGCCACTCACCTTCCGCACGAACTGCAACGCGGCCGCGCGGATCTCGTCCTCGGTCGCCGGCTCATCCGGCCGGCGAAGCGTTTTGATGCTTCGGCACATACGCAGAACGCTACCGCGTCACGGACCGGTCGCGCGCGACC
>JAYUAK010000066.1:0-2368 GCA_043741335.1 Actinomycetota bacterium | reverse complement strand
AGGAGCTCCGCGATCATGCTCGCGAGGGTCTCCCCGGGTTCATGGCTCCTCGCGCGCTCGTTCTGATGACGGAACTGCCGCGAACCGTCTCGGGGAAGCTCCGCCGCGGCTCCCTGCCCTAGCGACCTGATCCGGGGATAACGAAGGCCCGAGCCCGGGAGGGGTGGGCTCGGGCCTTCGATCTTGTGCAGGATCACCGAGGGGGTGGTGATCCCGCGATGCGGCTCCGCTGCCGGGCATCCGCATCTAGAGCTTCGGCGTCCGAACCCGTCCCGGTTGATACCCCCGAACGGGTAATGGCCGAAGGTCTGAGTCGCTCGTCACCTCCTAGAAGTCGATCCTGGGCGAGCCCGATCCGGTGATCGTGGTGGTCGAGCATGCGTTTCCGGCGGCGTCATACGCGCCTGCCGACGCCTGCCACGTCGTCGGCGTGAGCACCGTGACTAGGTTCGTCGCGCCGCTCGGGGTGCCCAACACGATCGTTACGGCGTTGCCCAGCATGGTGATCGTCGAGCCCGTGAAGTCTCGTGTGCCCTGGGCGTAGTTCTGCTGCAGGGCGACGGTGCCGAAGTTGAGGGTGCCGGCGGCACCTTGGACGAGGAGCAGGTCGTTGGGGCCTTTGTTCTGGATCTGAACCGTGACCGTGGTCGGCGACCCGCCGTTCCAGCCGGGCACGAGCGAGTCGGGGTCGATGGGTTCGCTCCACGTGTACGTGATGCTGTCTCCCTGCTCGGCCCGCCCGACCGTTCCTCCCGGCCGGTTGGCGGACGTCATATCGACGGGTGCCGGGGCCGTGTTGTCGATCGTGACGGTGAACCCGGTCTGCGTTTGGGAGTTCGGCGTCGGCGCGACGATGTCGGCCATCGTGATGGAGTAGGTCCTGGTCCCGGCCGCCATCGGGTTGATCGCGGTGCGCACGGCGCTCCGGTAGTTATAGAGCACGCCCTCGACCGAGAACCCACCGGCTGTCATCGCGATGGCGGTCCCCCCCGTCGAGAAGGCCGACACGTCGGCCGTGACGATGCCCACGCCCGCCGGCGGGTTCCCACCATCGTCGATCTGGGCGTATACGTAGAACTGCCCGCCCTGATGGATCTTCCCGCCCAGGTATCCCGGGGTCTTGGCAACGACCGTCCTTGTGACGTGCGGCGGCTCCCAGTCCGCCTTCGCGACGAACTGGTTGGCTCCGTCGGTGGTCGTGGCGGAGAACGCCGCGAGCGCACTCCCACCCAGGCCGAGCACCAGGCCGAGGCTGACGGGAACGACGAGCCAAGGCCTACGCCACGACTTCATCGGGGAACCTCCGTTTGCCTCGCCGCTCGCGACCGGGTCGCTCGATACCCTCGTTCGGTTCGACCGGCTCCCGATGCGCGCCGGGCTCGTGGGCGCCGCGAGGCCGCCAGAGCTGCCAGAGTTCCGACGCCCCGAGGAGGAGCGTGGGCAGGACGATGAGGAGCAAGAGCCCGAACGTCGAGTGGATCCAGACCATGAAGTACCCGAGCCGGGGCACGTGGAACGCGACCCGTCCGATCGTTCCGTCTTCAGGGACGACCCAATGCTCCGTGTTCGTGTTCGCGTCACCCTTCGTGACGAACAGCACCTTGCCTTGCAGCACATGGATCTCGCGGACACGGTGGGTGATCAACCGATCGTGCAGGAGGGGATCGCGGAACGTGACGATGTCGCCCACGCGTGCGTCCGTGGGCGAGATCTGCTGAGCGACGACCACGTCGCCGGTGCCGATCGTCGGCTCCATGCTTCCCGACATCACGGTGAGGCTCTTCGCGTGGAAGAGGTTCGGCACGCCGACGGCGAGCAAGAGGCCGCCGAAGCTGCCCAGGATGATCCACCCCACGAGCAGCGCGCTCAGTCGCACGGTGCGCTTCATTGGTTCTGGGCCTCCCAGGTGAAGCCCACGAGGCCGGTCAGGCCTTGGGCCGCCAACAAGTTCTGCAACTGCACGGTGAACCGGTACACGAGGGTGTCGCCGTTGTTCCATGCGGTCTGCGCGCCCGGGAACGCCGTGAGACCGTTGGCCCACCCCGTCCGGGCGGTCTTGAACGCTTGGAGCGTTCCCGCGGCAGAGATCGTCGCCTCTGAGGTGAAGCCGGTGCAGCTCGGGAACGCGGTCGCCACCGGCATCGAGCCTTTCTCCAAGGTGACGTTCAGGTAGGGATCGAGCGGCGAGGCCGCGGTCGTCGTGTAGAGACTGACGGTGGCCGGGAGCGAGCCCGTGTACGTCACGCGGATGCAACGAACGACAGCGGGTGACGTCGGGAGCTGGTTATTGACGTTCCACATCACCGTTCCGGCGTCGTTGTCGGCGATCACGACCGTTCCCGAGGCATAGGCGTTGGCGGGGTTCACG
>JAYUAK010000065.1:0-5674 GCA_043741335.1 Actinomycetota bacterium | reverse complement strand
CTTGCCCTCGAGGTCGGACAGGACGTCGCGGAGCGTGGCGCCGTCGGCGCCGACCTTCGCCTCGCCGGCGGCGTGCTTGCGCAGGATCGTGGGGAGCTTGACGGTCACAGACATGTTGGACGGACTCCTTACTCGGCTCGGGCGGGCACGCCGCAGAATGCTTCGTAGTCGATCAGCTCGGTGATGGTCGGGTTCTTGCCGCACACCGGGCAGTCGGCGTCCCAGCGGATGTTCACTTCCTGGAAGTCCATGTGCAGGGCGTCGTACAGCAGGAGTCGACCGACGAGTCCCTCGCCCTCGCCGGTGATCAGCTTGATCGCCTCGGTCGCCTGGATCGCACCGATCACACCCGGCAGCACGCCGAACACGCCGCCTTCGGCGCAGCTCGGGACGGTTCCCGGCGGAGGCGGCGAGGGGAACAGGCATCGGTAGCACGGCGCCTCTTGGCCCGGCAGGAACACGGTCGCTTGACCCTCCCACTGATAGATCGAGCCGTAGACGAGCGGCTTGCCCAGGAACTGTGTGGCGTCGTTCACCAGGTAGCGCACAGGGAAGTTGTCGGTGCCGTCGATGATGACGTCGTAGGGCTCCATGACGTCGAACACGTTGTCGCTGAAGAGCAGCGTGTCGTGGCCCACGATCTCGACCGTCGGGTTGAGCGCCTGCAGATGCTCGACTGCGCTCGCGACCTTCGGCCGGCCGACGTCCGACGTTGTGTGCAGGATCTGACGCTGTAGGTTCGTGACGTCGACGTGGTCGAAGTCGACGATGCCGAGCTTGCCGATCCCGGCGGCCGCCAGATACAGCGCGACCGGCGAGCCGAGCCCGCCCGCGCCGATCACCAACACGCTCGCGTCGAGCAGCTTGCGCTGCCCCGCTCCCCCGATGTTCGGCAGGATGATGTGGCGCGAGTACCGCTGCACCTGATCCTCGTTGAACATCGGCGTGGGTCGATCCGACGTCATGCGATCGTCAGCTCCTCTTCTTTGACCTCGCCGTCGGTAATGAAGAACGAACGGAGCACCGGCTGCTCACGGTCGGCGAGTGACAGAACCAGGTAGCGAGCTTCCGGATAGAACGCGAGCCGGCGGTCCGTCTCGGACGGGTAGGCCTCGGAGTGCGTGTGCGAGTGGTAGATCGCCCACAACTCCCACCCTTGCTCGTCCATCTGATCGAAAACCTGCAGCTGCTCCTTGCCGTCGAGGCGATACGTAACCGGGCTCGCGTCGGAGTTCCTCATAGAGAAGACCTTCACCGGGCGCCCATCGCTGTCGGCCGCGATCACACCGCAGCACTCGTTCGGGAACTCCCGGAGCCCTTGTTCCACGATCTCTTTGAAGAAGACGCCGTCGAAGTCGGTCATGGCCTCACGTGTGCGCGCTCGGGGGCGTGCGGAGCCCGCCCGTTGCAGGTGCAAATGCTACCAAGGCGGTGGATTATTCCAGTCAGTCTCGTGATGGCCTCTTGGCCGCTATCCAGGCAGGCGGCCGTCCACCGAGATGTGCCCGGGCTCGCCGGCGACGACCTCACCGATCGCGGAGTGGGCGACACCTCTGGCGTCGAGCGCGGATACCAGCGCGTCGGGGTGACGGGTCGCGATCAAGAGGCCGCCCGAGGTCTGCGCGTCGGCGAGCACCAGCTGCTCGGGCTGCGTCAGCGCCCCCCACTCAGTCGTGGCGTTCAGCCAAGAATGATTGCGACGCGTGCCACCTGAGACCACGCCCCGTTGTGCGAGATCGAGCACGCCGGGGAGCAGCGGGACGAGCGCGGCTTCCGCACGGGCCGCCACGCCGCTCGCCTCGAGCATCTTGCGCAGGTGTCCAAGCAGTCCGAACCCCGTGACGTCGGTGGCCGCGGCGGCGCCCGACTCGACCATCGCGGAGGCCGCGGCGGCGTTCAACGTGGTCATGGTCCGCACCGCGGCCCCCGCCTGTTCCGCGGTCGCGCTCCCCTTCTTGATCGCCGTCGCGATCAGACCCGTGCCGATCGGCTTGGTGAGGAAGAGGTGGTTGCCCGCGGCGGCGGTCGAGTTCCGCACCAGGCGATCGGCGTCAGCGAACCCCAACGCGACCATCCCGTAGATCGGCTCGGTGGAGGTGATCGTGTGGCCGCCGACGACGACCGCGCCCGCGCCCGCCGCGACGTCCTGGCCGCCCTGCAACACCCGCGCGAGCAGGTCGAGCGGCAGGTCGTCGACCGGCCACGCGGCGATGTTCAGCGCCATCGCCGGCGTCCCGCCCATGGCGTAGACATCGCTGAATGCGTTCGTCGCAGCGATGCGTCCCCAGTCGTACGCGTCGTCGACGATCGGCGTGAACACATCGACGGTGGCGATCAGCGCCCGCCCGTCGGACAGGCGCCACGCCGCGGCGTCGTCACCGGTCTCTGCCGAGACGAGAACCTCCTCGGGCATCCGCGCGACCCCGAGCTGGCCCATGACCGTACCGAGGTCCGCCGGGCCGAGCTTGCACGCACAGCCGGCGCCGTGACTGAACGCCGTCAGTCGCACTTCCGCCGTCATGGCGGTGAGGATACGCTGCTGGTCCGTCCGCCTCGCCGGGAGATGACGCCGTGGCACCACTGCGGTTCTGCGCCTATCAATACGGGAACCTTCCCTTCCCCGAGCTGATCGAGCGTTGGCGGCGCGCCGAGGCACTGGGGTTCGACGTCGTGTGGAACTGCGACGCCATGAACGAGCCCGACCATCCCGGCCGCATCAACTTCGAGGCGACCGAGACGCTCGCGGCGATGGCGCTTTCCACGTCGACGATCCGTGTGGGCACGCTGGTCAACACGCTGATCTATAGGAACCCGGCGGTCGTCGCGAAGGCTGCATAGGTTGCCTCGGAGGTGATCCCGGCACTTCGTTCGAAGGAGTGAGTCAGTGGTCGGCGCCGCGCGCGAGATCGAGCGGAGCTTACGGCGATAGTGCCTGTCACCTGCGAGACTGTGCGCCGTGCGAGTCGCCGTGGTGGGACATGTCGAGTGGGTGTCGTTCGGATCGGTCGACCATGTTCCCCGCGCCGGCCAGATCGTGAACGCGACCGAGACCTGGGACGAGCCGGCTGGCGGCGGAGCCGTGGCGGCCGTCCAACTCGCGAAGCTCGCGGGCGCGTGCGATCTGTTCACCGCATTCGGCGGCGACGATCTGGGCGAGCAGTCCGAACGTGGCCTGACGGCGCTGGGACTGACGGTCCACGCGGCGATCCGCGACGCGAAGACTCGGCGCGCGGTCACGATGATCGACCACGGCAATGAACGAACGATCGTGACCCTCGGCGAGCGCCTCGAGCCGCGTGGTGCCGACGATCTTCCGTGGGAACTGATCCAGGGCGCGGACGTCTCCTACGTGACCGCGGGTGATCCAGAGGCGTTCCAGGCTGCGCGCCAAGCGCGCCTGATGGTCGTGACGAGCCGTGCGCTGGAGCCGCTCTTGGCATCGAACGTCGTTCCCGACGTGCTGGTGGGCAGCGCGCGGGACCAGGACGAGATGTTCGAGCCCGGCTCGTTCGGACCTTCCCCGACGCTCTTCGTGAAAACGTCCGGACTCGCGGGCGGGACGTGGGAGCGCGATGGCGAGACCGGCCGATGGAAGAGCCCGGCGATCACGCAGGACGATGACCCGGACACGCCCGCCGACTCCTACGGGGCCGGTGACAGCTTCGCCTCGGCGTTGGCCTATGCACTGGCGGCGGAGCTGCCGGTTCCCGAAGCGATCAAGCTCGCCGCCCGATGTGGTGCAGCCTGCGCATACGGCCGAGGTCCCTACACGTCGCAGCTCACCAAGGCCGACCTCGACGCTCCTTGAGCCTGGCTAGTCTGTCTCAGACTACCCGCTTGGCCACAGCTCACTGGGCCGGAAGGATGACCTTCCGCGAACGCGGATCGACCACGACGGGGATCATCTGCAACGCGGTCGGCGCCGGACCGGCGATCGGCATCGCTCCACGAGCCGGATCGAATTCGGCGCCGTGGCAGGGGCAGATCAGGATCCGTTTGCTCGAGTCGTAGCCCACGAGGCAACCGGCGTGGGTGCAGGTTCGGCTGTAGGCGACGACGTTGTCGGTCGCCAGCCGGACGAGCACCGCGGCTCCGACGCCGGGTGCGGTGAAGCCGATAGCCTTGCCCACCGGCAGACGATCGAGCGTCGTGATGGTTCGCCCACCCACCGACGGCGAGCGACCGGAGCCCGTCGATCCACTGGCGCCTCCAGACGCGCCGGTCGGCCCCCCTTGCGCCTGGCTCCCACCGAGCGCCGTCGACGTGACGGGACCCGCGAGGGCCTTCGACGCGGCCGCGACGCCGATCGACAATCCGGCGACGACGCCTCCCCGCAGGAACTGCCGGCGATCCATCGTGTCGAGCACTTCCAAAGGCCCCCGCACGCGGCCGTTCCGCACACGATCCATCTGCCACAGCGAGGCCAGCAGGGCGATCCAGGCGACGGCGTAGATAGAGTCGGATCCCAGGAAGAACGGGTGCACGTGCCAGGTTGCCGAGAGCCAGAGGGTAACGCTGACGGAGATGCCGCCGAGAGCCGCGGTCAACGGCGCAACCCCGAGCAGCGTCGCGACGCCGATCGCGATCTCCAGCAGCGCGATGCCGATCCCGGCGAGGACCGGCGCCAGGTTCAGGATCGACAGCAACGGACCGGCCGGTGTCCCGCGAGCGAACCCGCGGAGCTGCGTCCCTATGAACGTCGCGCTCCCGGCGTGCAGGAAGTTCGGATCGAACAGCTTCTGCGCTCCCGCGAACAAGAAGGTGGCACCGAGGAACGCGCGGAGTATCCGCATGGACCACGGCATGTCCGTCCACCCCTGAGCCAGCGAGCGTTCGCGCCGGGCATGGCGGGCACCGCGGCTCGCGTCCGGTCGCCGAGGAACGTTCTTGGTGTTGCGTTGAGAGGCGGAGGTCTTGGTCGTCATGTGATCCAGTCTGGGGGGCAGCGGTTTGTCGCTGTTTGGACCCGAGTTTGAGGACGGTAAGAACCTCGAGCGGCGCCCGGGTAAGGCTGCCACCATGGTGGTGTGAGGATCCTCCTGATCGAAGACGACCGGCGCCTGGCCGAGCTGCTCGCGAAACGCTTGCGCGCCGAGGGCCACAAGGCCGAAACCTGTGACAACGGGGTCGATGGGCTCGACCTGGCGTCCTCGGGTGGGTTCGACATGGCGATCGTCGACGTGATGCTTCCGAGGATGGACGGCGTGACCTTGACATCGAAGCTTCGAGAGCAGGGCGACGACCTTCCGCTCCTGATGCTCACCGCACGGGATACCGTCGACGATCGCGTCACGGGTCTGCGAGCCGGCGCCGACGACTATCTGGTCAAGCCGTTCGCGTTCGTCGAACTGTTGGCGCGGGTGGAGGCGCTGGCGCGACGGGCCGCCCCGCCGAACAGCGACCGCTCGCTCACGTTCGGGTCCGTATCGCTTGATCCGGTCGCGCGCCGCGTCACCGTTGGGGGCCTCGAGATCGAGCTGACGGCCAAAGAGTTCGACCTGTTGCAATGCTTGATGGAGCACACCGGCCGTGTGCTGACACGCATCGAGCTGAAGGAGCTGGTCTGGGATTTCTCCTTCGATGCGCAGACGAAGGTGGTCGACCTGTACGTGCACTACCTCCGGCGAAAGCTCGGTGGAGCGGGCGACATCATCCAAACGGTACGTGGCGTGGG
>JAYUAK010000064.1:0-2378 GCA_043741335.1 Actinomycetota bacterium | reverse complement strand
GCCCTTGCCGTGGTGGTACGGCGAGCCGTTGATGTTCAAGATGGCCTGCGGCCGGGTCCGCGCGTACGAGTCGAACGGCGCGCCGTCATGCCATGCGTCCTCGCAGACCGAGAGGCCGAGCTCCGACGTCGCCAGCCGGATCGAGCAGGCGGCGTCGCCCGGCACGAAGTAGCGCTTCTCGTCGAACACGCCGAAGTTCGGCAGCTGCATCTTGTGGTAGCGCTCCTGCACGCGGCCCTCGCGGAGCAGCGCCGCAGCGTTGTGCAACCCACGGTCCGAACGGTCGACGAACCCGACCAGAACCGCGCACGACGACCCGGCGGTCGAGGCGGCCAGTGCATCGAGCGCGACAAGGTTGTCCTGGACGAAGCTCGGTCGAAGGACCAGGTCCTCGGGCGGATAGCCGGTGATCGCGAGCTCCGGGAAACAGATCAGGTCGGCGCCCGCGTCGGCGGCGCGCGCGGTCCACTCGATCATGCGTGCGACGTTCCCGTCGAGATCGCCGACGGTCGTGTTCAGCTGGCCGAGCGCGACGCGAACCACGCTCGGAAGCCTACGCGACGGGGAACGTGCGAACGGCGGAGCTACGTGTTACTCGGTGCCGCCGATATCGACGTTGTACGCCTCCCACACCAGGTCGGCACCCTTCTGCCGATGGCGCACCACGGCGCCGATCAGCCGCTGGAGATCGTCGCGCCCCCGGTCCAAGGGCCAGGCGGACGTGTCGACTTCACCGGCCTCGAGCCGTCCGAGGAGCGTCGTGACGGATTCGCCGATCGCGGGATGCTCATCCTGGAGACGCTTCACGGTCCCCGCCAGGCGTGGGGCTCGCTCCATGATCTCCTCGTACAAGCCTCCGGGCTTCTCGGTTACGATCACGTGCTGATCGAACGCGTCCCGGACGCCGACCATGTCCTTGGTGACCTGCGCGCTCCAGTCGGCGGCGCGGCCGGCGGCCGGCGAGCTGATCGCCATCTCCAGCTGTACGATCGCGTCGTGCAGGGTCTGACGGCGCTTCTTCGCTTCGCCGAGAGCCGGCGTCAGCGCGTCCTGAGGCTCCATCCGGTCACTCTAGGGGTAGAGACTCGCGTCGCGCAAACGTCGGGACCCGCCCGGGGATTCCCGCAATCCCCACTCGCCCGGCTACCGTAGTACCCACGTCTGCTCAGCCAAGAAACCAGGCCAGAAAACCAAGCCAAGAAACTGGGAGGGGATTCCACATGTCCGTTCGCTCCATCAGATCGACCCTCGCGCTCGCGGCCGCGTCGCTCCTCGTCGTCGCGCTCGTCGCGGTGGCGGGCGCGGCTCCGCGATCGCACCTCACGCCCGCTCGTGCGACGAAGACCGTGAAGGGGATCGGCACGAGCTGGTCCCCGACGACCGTCCGCATCTCGGCCGGCGACACGATCAAGTGGAAGGCCGTCAGCGGCACGCATACGGTGACGTCGTACCGGACGAACTGGCACTTCAACCTGAGCCTCGCGCAGGGGGCGACCGTCTCGCATCGGTTCAGCCACGCGGGGACGTTCCGCTTCCGGTGCATGATCCATTCGACGCTCACGAACGGCGTGTGCTCGGGGATGTGCGGGAAGGTCGTGGTCTCGGCCTAACGGCCGTCCTCCTCGAAGGGCGAGGTCACGGCTACACTCCAGGCGGCAACCGTCCCCGGAGGAAGCCGCGTGCCAGGAATAACTGTCGACCACGCTGTGACGCTCCGTCCCTACGTGCCCCGCATGCTGATCCGGTGGTTGGCGGAAGTGCCTGGCACGACGCTGCGCGAGGTCGATGGCACGATCGTCTTCGTCGACATCTCGGGGTTCACGAAGATGTCCGAGCGCCTCGCACGAAACGGCAAGGTCGGCGCCGAGGAGGTCACGGAGGTCATCGACTCGGTGTTTACACGGCTGTTGTCGGTCGCTTACGTCGAGGGTGGGGGCCTCATCAAGTTCGGTGGCGACGCTCTTCTGTTGCTGTTCACCGGCACCGACCACCCGGCCAACGGTGCCAAGGCTGCGGTGGGCATGCGCAAGGCCCTGCGGGAGATCGGCGCGATCGACACGACCGCGGGGAAGGTGACCCTGCGCATGTCCGTCGGGATGCATAGCGGCACGTTCCTCTTCTTCTTGGTTGGCGAGTCCCACAAGGAGCTGATCGTCACCGGACCCGCCGCGACCGAGACGGTGTCGATGGAAGGGGCCGCTGTGGCCGGCGAGATCTTGGCGAGCCGTTCGTCGGCCGAACGCCTGCCTCGCGAGGCCTTGGGCCGGCCGAAGGGGGACGGCATCCTTCTCCGAGGCATGCCGGAAGGGCGCGCGCGGGGGTGGCCGGCCTCGGACGCGTCGTTGGAGGGCGTCGACCTCCTGTCGTGCATCCCCGTC
>JAYUAK010000063.1:0-5747 GCA_043741335.1 Actinomycetota bacterium | reverse complement strand
CCGATGTGTCAATATCTGAGCATGTATTCATCTATTGGAACCTTGACCCCTGAACGTTGTGAGTCAGAGTGCGTGCACCCCGACGACGTCGCGCCTCTGCTTGGGAAGGTCCTCAACGTCGGTGACGCGGAGCAAGTCGCGGAAATGTTCGGCCTGCTGGCAGATCCGAACCGCGTCCGGATCCTCAATGCGCTGAGCCTCACCGAAGAGCTCTGCGTGTGTGATCTCGCTCTCCTCGTCGGCATGGGGCAGTCCGCGGTCAGCCACCAGCTGCGGCTGTTGCGGACGAGTCGAGTTGTGGCGCGTCGCAAGGCCGGTCGGATCGTGTACTACCGGCTGGCGGACGCACATGTTCGGCACGTGCTCAAGGATGGTCTCCGTCATGCGGCTGAGGGACTCGCTAGATGAGTCACTCGCACGCGCGGAGCGCATCGGGGAAACACAAGGGCCGCCTCCGCGCGGTCTTCGTGATCACCCTTACGGTGATGTTCGCGGAGATCGTTGCGGGGCTGATCTCGGGGAGCCTCGCGTTGCTGGCCGACGCCGGACACATGCTCACCGACGTCGCGGGGATCGGGCTGGCCCTCCTCGCGATCCATTTCGCCGCGCGACCGGCGACGGACGGGCGCACGTTCGGCTGGTACCGACTCGAGATCCTCGCGGCCGTCATCAACGCCGTGCTGCTGTTCGGCGTCGCGCTCTTTGTGCTCTTGGAGGCGTGGCGTCGGTTCGCCGAGCCGCCCGACGTTCGGAGCGGACTCATGTTGTCGGTCGCGGTGATCGGCTTGGCGGCGAACGCGGTCTCCGCGAAGTTACTGAGTGACGGTCAGGGCGAGAGCCTCAACATGCGGGGCGCCTACCTGGAGGTCCTGGGCGACCTCTTGGGATCGGCGGCTGTGATCGTCGCCGCGGTGGTGATCGCGACGACCGGAGCGCGTGCCGCCGACCCGATCGCCTCTGTCGCGATCGGCCTGCTGATCCTGCCCAGAACCTGGCACCTGCTCCGGGAGGCGGTGGATGTGCTGCTCGAGGCAACCCCGAAAGGAGTGGACCTCGAAGAGGTGCGTCGTCACATCCTCGAGACGGCGGGTGTTGCCGACGTGCACGACCTTCATGCATGGACCATCACGAGCGGGATGAACGTCGTGTCCGCACACGTTGTGATGACCGGCGGCGCGGATCCTGCTGGCGTGCTCGACCAGCTGAGTCAGTGCCTGGCGGGGGACTTTGACATTGAGCACAGCACCTTCCAGCTCGAGAAGTCCGATCGGCGGCCGGTTGAAGACGCGGCCCACCGATGAATGACGAGTCAGGTGTGTCGACATATCACCGTGAGTTCCTGCGTCGCGGACTCAGGCTCGAGTACTTCACGATCGGATGGAACCTCCTGGAGGCCTTCGTCGCCGTCGGTTTCGGGCTCGCGGCTGGATCGATCGCCCTCGTCGGCTTCGGCTTCGATTCGCTCATCGAAGTGTTCGCGGCGTCCGTCGTCATCTGGGAGCTGCGGGGCGTCGGCGAGGATCGGGAACGGCTTGCTCTTCGCCTCATCGCCGTCAGCTTCTTCGTCCTGGCGGCCTACGTACTCTTTGAGTCCGCCCGCGACCTGATCGTGCGCGCGGAGCCCCGCGAGTCGGTGCCCGGGATCATCTTGGCAGCGGTTTCCCTGGGGGTGATGCCGCTCCTGGCCCGCGCGAAACGAAAGACGGGTCAAGCCATGGGTAGCGCAACGCTCGTCGCGGATGCTGCGGAGACGATGCTCTGCTCGCTTCTCTCTCTCATCCTGCTCCTCGGCCTGGTGCTCAACGCAACGGCCGGATGGTGGTGGGCGGACCCGCTCGCGGCCATCGGTATCGCCACCCTCGCGCTACGCGAGGCGATGGAAGCGTGGCGCGGCGACGAGGTGTGAGGACTCGACTGGCGACGGATCAGTCTGGTGAGCGGGCGATACCCGCGACCACCTGGTCGCGGTCCACGAAGGCGTCGGGCAACAGCGCTTCGAATCGTTCAGCCACCCGATCGAGGACGCGTCGACGATCGACCTCGGGCAGAGAGTCGAGCCGCGTGCGCGTCGAGCCGATCTTCGACAGGAGCCGACGGTATCCCTCCGCGTTCCACCGCTCCTCGAAGGGGACGACCTCCACGTCAACATCCACGAACCCCGCATCCTTGAGCTCGATCATCATCTTGCGATCCGAGTTCAGTCGCTCACGTGCGGGGCTCGCCGACGGGGCGGGCTCCGCGCCCGCACGATCCAGCTCCTCGACGAAGATCGCCGATGCCTCCTGTTCGTCCGCGACACCCCAGCTGGTCATCCCGAACCATCCCCCCGACCGCAGCAGCTCGCGGGTACGCTCGAGCGCGGCGCGGACGTCCGGCACGTTGAAGAGGACGAACGCGGAGACGATGGCATCGAACGACCCCAGAGCGAGCGCCGGTCGCATGATGTCCATCGCCGCGAGGGCACCACCGGGCGCGACTTGGCGCAACATCCCGACCGCGAGGTCGACCCCGACGACGATGGAGCCCGGGGCGCGTGCGGCAAGCTCGGGAAGCATCGTGCCGACGCCCGTGCCGAGGTCGAGAACTCGCCGGGCACCGGTGAACGGCAGTCGATCCAAGAGCCGCATGGTGTACGGCCGGAGCACCGGCGCCCACAGCTCGACGTAGTCGGGGGCGAGGGCCGAGTAGTGCTTGGCCAGCCGCGCGGAAGAATCGTCTGCCATCGATCTTGAGATACCGCGCGCGCTCAGGATTGGCAAGGGGTCAGCGAAAAGCACGGTCTTCGCCGTGGTCAACCGCCGCTTCCTAAGCCACTTCCTCCGCGATGCATCGATCGATCGAACAGGCCCACGGTGTAGCCGGCGGTCTTCGCGGTGTCGATCCAGCCCATGAGCGCCGGGACGACGATCGCGGCGGCGGCGCGTTCTCCGGGATCCGGCATCCGGCGCCAGGCCCGCTGGACGGGCCGGCGCGCGTACCCGACGGCTGCTGCGACGGCGACCGCTTTCGGCCACCGCTTGCGCGAAGCGAGTGCGACGGCGAGTCCTCCGTATGCCCCGAACCGCAGCGCGTGCCGTTCCGGATACATCCCGGCCTGCGCGTCTCCGCGCGCGTACCGGAAGTACTGCGTCCACGTCGCCAACAGCGTCGGTCGTAGCCGCCAATGCACGAGGGCATCGGGCGCGAACCGCATGTCGAGGCCCAGCTCGCGCCAGCGATGGTTGACCCACATGTCCTCGCCGATCGCCAGCCACTCCGGATACCCACCCGCCGCCTCGATCGATCCGCGCCGGAAGGCGACCGAGCGCGTGCTCGGCATGAATCGTGCGGGATCGACCTGGCTCGCATCGAGCGGCAGATTGATCGAGGCGATGCACGCCTGGAGGAAACCGTCGACGATCGGTTCGTAGAAGCCCATCGACACGTCGGCACCGGCCTCGATCGGCTCCAGGATGCGCTCGAGCCACGCCGGATCGAGCACGCAATCTGCGTCGCTCACTGCGATGACGTCGTGCGTCGCGGCCGCGATCGCCAGGTTGCGTCCCCGCGAGATGTTCGCTCCGCGTTCCTCGATCACCGTCACGCCCTCGGCACGGCGCAGCAGTTCCGGCGTACCGTCGGCCGAGCCGCCGTCGACGACGATCACTTCGTCGGGAGCTCGCGTCTGCGCCGCGACAGAACCGAGGAACTCCTCGATGTGTGCCGCGGCATCCTTCACGGTCGAGATCAGTGTGATCTTCACGACGCTCCCGTCACGTGCCGGTAGACATCCAGCGTAGCGTTCGCGGTCGCTCCCCAGGTGAATGTCGCAGCCCGCTCGCGGCCGCGCGTGCGAAGGTCGCCAGCCAGGGTGCGATCGGTGAGCACGCGCGCGAGCGCCTCCGCGATCTCGGACACGTCGGTGGGGTCGACCAGGAGCGCGGCGTCGCCCGCGACGTCCGGCAGCGAAGACGTGTTCGACGCAATGGCCGGGACGCCGCGCGCCATGGCTTCCAGCACGGGCAACCCGAAGCCTTCGTACAGTGACGGATAGACGAATGCGTCCGTACCCCGGTAGAGGGCGTCGAGCTGCTCATCGGTGACGCGGCCCGTGCGGACGATCGTACCGGTGCCCGGCCGCGCGAGCTCCGCCTCCAGCTCCTCGGCGTGCCATCCGGGCGGCCCCGCCAACACCAGCGCGTGTGGAACGTCGGGGGCGACCTGCCGGTACGCCCGCACCAGTCGCGTCAGGTTCTTGCGCGGTTCGATCGTGCCAACCGAAAGCACGTAGGGGGCCGTAACGCCGAGCCGTGCGAGCACGACTGCCGGATCGTCCTCGGATGTGGCGAGCGACGGCGCCAGCGGTATCACGTGCACGCGCGTCGGATCGACCGGCGTTCGCGAGCAGAGATCCTGGGCCGAGCTCTTCGAGGGGACGAGGATCGCGTCCGCGCGCTTCACCGCCGCGCGCAGCCCTGCGCGATACAGCCACCGCCAGCTCCTTGGGAACAACTCCGGGAACAGGTCGAACGCCAGATCGTGGACCGTGACGACGAGTCGCTGTCCGTCGCGTACTGGGGGAACCGCCGCCGGGTTGGTCGCATGAACCACGGCCGCGTCTGCCAGCGTCTCGGGCAACGCCGGGCGGCCGAGCAGGTCCCACGACGGATAAAGCGCTCGGATGGTCCCCGGGACGACGACCGGAGGTCGTGCGAGGAGCCACATACGGGGTGGATCGTGCTGCCAGCTCGACCGGAACGGCACGATCTCCACCGACGGGTCGGCGCCGCCCAGTGCGGTGAAGAGCTCCCATACGTACGTGCCGATGCCGCCCGGCGCCGAGAACCAGAGCTGGTCGACGTGGAACGCGACCTTCACCTGGAGGCCTCGACGCATTTGCAGCCGCCCGGTCCGACGGTCGCCGCGTGCTCGGTTCCCGGCTCAAGATCCAATCGGTCGCCCGCTGTGAGCTCGATGTCGCCGTCCCGGGTGTGGAACACGATCGATCCCGACAGGCAGAACAGCACCTTGTGGTAGTCGTGCTCGTGCCAGCCGTACGTCTCGTCCGGTCCGTTGCCCCAGAACCGTGGCGAGGAGCACCCCTCGTCGACGACGGCTGCGACCGCGTCGGCGCGCGTCGCTGCTTCAGCCGTCTTCGTCGCGACCATCAGATCGCGTCGTCGCCCGAAAGCGCCCGCCGAGCGATCTCGCGCGCCATCTCGAGTTGCGACTCGAGCACCCAGATACGCGGTGGCTCGGCCGTCGCGATCATCGGGCCGTACGACAGATGCATTGGCTGATCGTCCACGGCAACGACGATGCCCTCGGATCGGAGCTTGCCGGCGAGGATCTCCGACTGGAAAGACGGAAGGCTGCACAGGACGACGGTGCGCGCGTCCTTGTCGATCTCGCCGTCCCGGCCTCGCCGATCCTCTGATTCGTCGGATGACGTCGGCGCGGGCCCGTGCACGAGCGGGATTCCGCAATCTGCACAAGCGTCGAATCCGGAGCGGTACTCGGCCAGACAGTTCGGACAGTGGGAGAGCGACGACTGGTCCATCTAGCGGGCGTCGCTGCGCCCGTGGAGCGACGCGACCCCGCGCCGGGCGAACACAGCCCGCACGGCCCACGGTTGGCGCGAGAGTTTCCGCGCTTGGAGAGCTCCCATGCCGGTCGCGTCGATCCTGCCTTGCAGCACCCACGGCATCGGCTTCGGGCTCTCTTGGGACAGATACCGCTCGAGCGCGGTGAGGATCGCGCGCTCTTCC
>JAYUAK010000062.1:0-2406 GCA_043741335.1 Actinomycetota bacterium | reverse complement strand
TCGTGAACGACCCCGCCAGGATCGTGTTCGCGGCGAACCCGGGCTGGTTGAAGGGGACGAACACCGAACCTTGCGCGATGTGCTCGGTCACGCGCACTGGCAGCTCGGCTTCCCCGGCCGACGTGCGCACGATCGCGCCAATGCCGTCGGTCAGCCCACGCGCCGCAGCGTCGACCGGGTGCACCTCCAGGAATGGCAACTCCCCGAGCGCAGCTTTCAGCTCGTCTGAGCGCTCGGACAGACGTCCCTCGTCCACCAGGAGCGGGTAGGTGAACAGCAGCAGCTCGTCGTCGGCGGTCTGCGCGGGAAGGGACCCGGTCGCCACAACCATCGTCGGCTGGAGTGCGTGCGGCGCGAGGAGCCGACCCATCTCTTCGTGCAGCTCTTCGAGCGTCTCGAGTCCGAGGTCGCCGCCCGCCGCGAGCGCCAGGCTCGCGAAGATCTCCCAGTCGGGGAGCGAGATCCCTTGGGGGCCGCGGATGGGGCGGATCCGCTGGTTGCGCCCCTCCCACGTGGTGATGTGCCCTTCCTTCTCCAGGAAGGCAGCCGCCGGCAGGAACGCGTCGGCGTATGGATCCAGCGAACCGAGCTCGAGAGACTGCACCACCTTGTGCTTGACGTTCTCGAGCGCACGGCGCGCGAGAGAAGCGTCTGGGTAGTCGCGGAGCGGATCGATCCCGATCAAGAACAGCACGTCGATCTCGCGGTCGACGCACGCCTGAAGGATCCCCCGCCAGCTTCGACCCTCATCGCCGACGATGATCGGACCCCAGATGTTCTCGACCTCGGCTCGCTCTTGCGCGACACCGAAGCGTCGCCCGCCCGGCAAGAGCGACGGGTGCACGCCGGCGACGAGCGCTCCGCGATCGTTTGCCCGACGGGTGACCCAGGCGAACCGGCTCCCGGCCGCGGCCGCCAGCCGTATGCCGGCCTCCGCGCCGGACGAGAGATCGGCGAGCCGCGGGCCCGCAAGCACCACGCCCTCAGCTCCCGCCCCGCGGAGTGCTTCCAGGATCTCCGGGCGCCCACGGAGCACGACGTCCTGCTCCTCGCCCGGCCGGCAAAGGATGTGTTCCGCTACGTCCCGCAGGCGCGTGCGGCGGGGGTGGACGACGTAGATCTTCGCTCCGCGCCGGGCAGCCTTCCGCAATCGCAGGTGCAGGATCGGAACCTCTTGCTCGGCATCGAGCCCGACGACCAGGATGACCTTGGCGCGCTCGACGTCGTCGTACGTCACCGCGTCCTCACGGGTCGAGATCGAAGCGATCTGGGATTCGACGGCGAAGCCGGCGCCTTCGTCCCTTCGGTGATCCAAGTCGTTCGTCCCGAAGACCGTTCGCGCGAGCTTGGACAGCGTGTAGTAGTCCTCGTCCATCAGGCGGCCGCCGGTGAGGAACGCGACCCGCTTGCCCGCACACCACTCGGCGACCTTCGTCAGCACCTCGCCGAACGACGCCGGCTCCAGGCCGCGATCGCGGATCAAGGGCGTCGTGATGCGCTCGGGCGCGTCCGGGAACCGGAACGCGAACCGCCCCTTGTCGCAGAGCCAGGCGTCGTTGACCTCCAGGTTGTCGCTCGCGAGCTGTCGCACGACCTCGCCCCGACGCATGTCCAGCTTGATGTTGCAGCCGGCGCTGCAGTGCGGGCAGACCGTGTCGACGGTCGACAGATCGAACGGCCGAGCGACGAACCGGTAGGGCGTGGCCGTCAGCGCGCCGACGGGGCAGATCTGCACGGTGTTCCCGCTGAACGGCGACCGGAAGTCCTCGCCGGGCGAGATCGCGACCTGCTCGGCGCCGCCGCGCGCGAACAGCTCTATGAACCGGTCGCCGGAGATCTCATCGCAGAAGCGCGTGCAGCGCGCGCAAAGGACGCAGCGCTCCCGGTCCAGACCCACCAGCGGAGAGAGCGCGAGCGGCTTGGGGTAGGTGCGTTTGGCCTCGATGTAGCGGCTCTCTCCCGGCCCGAACGCGAGCGCTTGGTCCTGCAACGGGCACTCCCCACCCCGGTCGCAGATGGGGCAGTCGAGTGGGTGGTTCAACAGCAGGAACTCCAGGTTCGCGACCTGGGCATCGTGGACCTGATCACTCGAGTTCTGCGTCTTCACGACCATGCCGGGCGTGACGGTCGTGGTGCACGACGTGAAGAGCTTCCGTTGACCCTCGATCTCCACGTAACACTGCCTGCAGGCGCCGACCGGCTCGAGCAACGGGTGATCGCAGAAGCGGGGTATCTCGATCCCGAGCTGCTCGGCAGCGCGGATGATCAGCGTCCCGGCTGGGACGGTGATCTCCTTGCCGTCAACGGTGAGCGTCACCATCTGCGCGCTCACGACGCGACCACCTCGGCGGATGGGGTCTCCGTGCTGAGCGGGCACCGGCCCAGACGAACGTGCTCCTCGTACTC
>JAYUAK010000061.1:0-13297 GCA_043741335.1 Actinomycetota bacterium | reverse complement strand
CCCACATGTCATCGGAGCCACCCTGGTTGAACAGTTGGTCATTACCCGTGTCCCCCCAGATCAGATCGAAACCGGGGCCGCCATACAGCTCGTCGTTGCCGGAGCCGCCACAGATCCTGTCCTTGCCTCCCAGCCCTTTGACCTTGTCGTTCCCCCCGAGCCCTACGATCACGTCGGCCTTGGGCGTGCCTTTCAGCACGTCGGCTTTCTTCGTGCCGACGATCGTGGCCTTCTTCCCGAAGCACTTCGGTGCAGCCGCCTCTGCAGATGCCGCGGCAGCCATCTGGGAAAGACCCATCAGCGCTGCCGAAGCTAGCGCGATCATGATGAACGCCCTGCCCTTCCTCATCGCCGACTCCTTCTCTCTGGACAGCATCAGGATCGAGGGTGGTCCTTCTCGCCTCAAGGAGCCCTTGCTCGACATCGCAGTCCCCTTTCGGTTGCGCATGACTCACTCAAGACGTCATGGCGTGAACGATGCGGGCGATGGGCTCGTCGAATGAGAAAGGTGGCGCGCGTGTTCTCGTGACGATCTGCGCCCGGTCGTCGGCGGCCTTGCCTGGCGAGCAGTCGACGCTCTCGCCCAGACTACGAGCGGATGCTGCCTGCTTCGCTGACGCGGATATCCAGCGAGCGATCTGCGGATCGATCGCGCTCCGGGTCACCATTCGACTCGCGATCGAGAAGGCGAGCGGTCGCCCGTGTCCCGCATGGCGCGTTGGCAGGGTCGCGGCCAACGTCGGGGGCCGAAGACTGCCCACGATGACCACGGCCAGATGATCTGGACCCAGGAGCTGGCGCATCGAGCCCCGTCTGCCGGGCGGGCTTTGTCGCATGCTAGACGCCCCTAGCGATCCAGTCAATCCGCCTTCCGAGTGCCTCCCAGGGTCTAGCGTTGGAAACTCCCGCGCGTCCTGATACTCCGACACACCGACCCGCGTCTGATAGATCCAGTCGTTCGACGGGAATCCGAAGCGCGGACGTTCGCCGAACTCCTGATCGACCTTGAGGCGTCTCCTCACGCTCGTACCGTCGTGAGGGCATCGGACGTTCGAGGGCTCGCGTCAACTCCATGTACAAGAACTTCCACACCCACCTGCAGACTCCTAGGATGAGCCTGGAGGAATCTAGATGAGCCAGGCGCTCGGTGCTCCTGCTCAGCACGAACGCGTTGCCGCGGGGGCCGTACCCTACGCCTCCCTGGTGGGGTTCATGTGCGGCGTTGTCATCGGCCCGACGGTTTGGTTGGGCCGGGATAGCGACCTCGAGGTCGCCATGGGAGCGTTCGCCGCGAGCGCACTCCTCGCGGGCTTCTTCGGAGCAGCCTTGACGGGGACGCTGGGCTTGCTGGCTCGTACGACCCGGAGCGATGCGCAGCCACAAGGTTCGCCGTTCGTCAGGATCGTCTTGAGGATAGCGACTCTCGCTGGACCCGCAGTGATCATCATCGGGCTCGTCTTACTGCCGGTGATCGCTCTCGCGGGGATGAGTGGCGGCGAGCCAGCGTTGGTCGTGTTCGGTTTCGGTGCGCCGATCTCGCTCATCGCGATTGGCTGCGGGTTGACCCTCATCTCGAGACGAGCGATGCGGTACTCGAGGAGCTTCGTGATCGCGGCTCCCCCTGGAGAGGTCGTGGCGAAGGTCGCGATCTGGGGATCATCTACGCGCCGGACGGAGTTTGCTCTGAGAAGCGCGACGGTCACCTTCACACGGCGCTACCGTCCAGTGGCTTGGGGGATCCTCGTAGGGACGCTGTGGCTCTTCCTGTGGGTCGCTCTCGGTGCGGTGTTGTTTCCGGACCCCAGCGCCCTCATCGCGGCCGTGATCTTCGTCCTTCTCGGAGTGCTCTTCCTGCTCGTAAGGACGACCGAGACCTTGACCGTCGAGGCCATGCCGATAGAGAGCGGATCAGATGTCATGGTCGGCGGCCAAGCGGCACCAAGTCTAATCCGGCGGCTAGAGCGACTCATGTCCACGTCACCAACGGGCCGATGAGGCGCTCTTGGACTCGACCCAGATCAGACACGTCGAGTCAGCGAACCGCAGTGCGTCCACAGCGCCACGAGGATGACTCATGAAGGGTGATCGCAACATCCTCGCGGCGATCGTACTGGGAATCGTGGTGCTGGCTATCGGTGCGCTCGCGACGCTGATCGTCGTGGGTGAGATCGGCTACTTCCAAACCTATGGCTGCTTGTTCGACTTCAGCCTCTTCGACACCTGCGGCTCCGGCCAGATACCCGGGATCGCCTCTTTCGTCTTCGCCGAGGCGCTGCTCATCGGGTGCGCCGCGCTCGTCGCGCGGGCGTCTCACCGGTTGTTCGCTTCCACGGGAGCATCCCTATTCGCGGCCGCCACCGGGGTCTTGGTGGTCGGGTTTCTATGGGCGTTCATCTTGAGCCCACACGTCTTCTGTGAAGAGGGGTGGCGCATCGTGGATGAGGGGTCGCGGTTCACTTCACTGGAGCGAGCTCATTGTCGAGAACTCGGAGTTGCACCCCACATCTACCGTTACGCGCCCGCGCACGAGGACCACACGCGTCGCCTCGCCGTCGCGGGTGGGGCACTGGCGACCGCGATGGCGCTCTATGCCCTTGCCGTATGGAAGAGGTGCTTTCGTGGTGGGCGCTGAGGGTCTCGAACCCCCGACCTTCGCCTTGTAAGGGCGACGCTCTTCCAGCTGAGCTAAGCGCCCGCGTTCGCGGGTTGCGTGTGACCGCATGCGCGACACACGACCTGACCGAGCATCGCAGACAACCGCGTCTGGCCGCACGCGGCGCATCGATCGAGGCTCGACGCCCAGTCCGGTCGGTCCCCCTGACAGATCGGGCAGATCAGCACCTGCCGTCCGCCCGAGACCGCTCGCACCCACGGCTGCTCGCGTTTGTCGGGATCGTAGGTTGGCCGGCCACAGAGGCTGCACTTCGGCCCGAGCGCGTCAGGCTTCGGCATCTCGAGACTCCGCCGGCCCATCCTTCCGACGACGCATGCGTTCCGGATACCCCACCCGGGTGGCATCGAACACGGGGAGTCCCCGCGTCTTCGCCAATTCGCGGAGGAGAGCGTCTTCCCGCAGTTCGAATCGCTTCGCTTCGCCTTCGGCGTCGACCAACAGGACCGAGAGCGGGTGCATGACCGTCTTCGGCTCCATGTAGGCCTCGACCCCACGATGCGCGTCGAGGAACGCCAGGATCGTGTCCCGTTGCGCCTCGGGCCCGCCGAGACCCTTGACCTGCCGGTACAACTGATCCCGTCGCTTGTCCCATTCGTGCCCGCCGGAACGCGCGGGGCGGGGCGCATGCAAACGACCGCGCTTCTCAGCCGCGTGCCTCAGCCACGGCGCGACGATTTGCACCACGGCGATCACCAGAAGCGCCGCCAGGAAGAAGGCGACTACGTCCACCATCGAGCCGACGATACCCTCGACACGCCGCTGGAGGGAACCCCTCCATCAGCCGGCGTCGTACACCACGCGGCCGCCCGCGATCGTCATGATCACGCGCGCGTCGCCGATCGGGCCGGCGTCGGGATCGAACACGTCACGGTCGAGCACGGCAAGATCCGCCCGCTTCCCGACCTCGATCGAGCCCGCGTCACCGTCGTCGTGGTTCACATACGCCGAGCCGACCGTGAACGCCGCGAGCGCCTGCGCCAGCGTCAGCCGCTGATCGGGCAGGAACGGCTCCGCATCACGCGCGTCCGGGGACACCCGCGTCACCGCAACCTCCATCTCGAGCAGCGGGTTCGGCGTGGACACGGGCCAGTCGCTCCCCCCGGCGAGCGTCGCGCCCGTGTCGACCAGATCGGCGAACGGGTACTGCCAGCCCATGCGCTCTTCACCGAGTCGCGGCAGCGTCAGCTCGGTCATCTGCGGATCCGCGCACGCCCACAACGGTTGGATGTTCGCCACGACGCCGAGCGAGCCGAACCGAGGCACGTCGTCCGGATGGACCACCTGAAGATGGGCGACATGGTGCCGGGCATCACGCGCGCCGTTTGCGGCGCGCGCGGCCTCCACGGCGTCCAGAGCATCCCGCGCCGCGCCGTCACCGATCGCGTGCATGTGCACTTGGAACCCCTCTGCGTCCAGGCGCACGACCGCCGAACGGAGCGCGTCGCCGCCGACGTAGGACGACCCGCGGTGACCGGCCGGATACCCGTCGGGATCGTCGTACGGCTGGAGCAGCGCGCATGAGCAGTTCTCGACGACGCCGTCGGTCATGATCTTCACGGTCGTCGCCCGGATGTTGCCACGCGTTCCGGCACGGCCGAGCTCGACCAACTCGTCGGTCTGCTCCTCGCCTCGGTGCCGGTCCCACCAGAGCGACGCGGAGACGTGCGCCGTCAACTCGCCCGCATCATCGAGCTCGTGGTAGGCGTCGAGGAGATCGGGCGTCACCCACGCGTCCTGCCAACCGGTGATGCCGAATGCGTGCAGGCGTCGCTGCGCGACCAGCAGCGCCTCGCGCCATTCGGCCGGACCGGTCGCTGGCACGAAACGGTCGCGGAACGAATACGCGGCGCCTTCGTGCAGCGTGCCGGTCGGATCCCCCGTCGCAGGGTCGCGTTCGATCCGGCCGTCCCACGGATCCGGCGTCTCCCGCGTGATCCCCGCGAGCTCGAGCGCCCGGCTGTTCACCCACGCGCCGTGCACGTCGCGGTTCATCAGGAACACGGGGCGATCAGGCACGAGGCGGTCGAGATCTTCCTTATGGGGCGTCCCTCCGGGGAACAGGTACATCGCCCAGCCTCCGCCGGTGATCCAGGGTTCGTCGGGATGCCCAGATGCATAAGCGGCGATCGCGTCCAGGTAGGACTCAACCGTGTGCAGGTGATCGAGATTCAGCCGCAGCAGGTTCCGCCCGGCGAACGCCGGATGGATGTGGGCATCTTGGAAGCCGGGGACGATCATCCGGCCGGACAGCGTCAGCACGTGGGTGTTCGGCCCCACCAGCTCGCGCATCTCGTCGTCGGTGCCGACCGCGGCGATGCGCCCATCCTTCACGGCGACCGCGCCCACGGTACGCCGTTCCTTGTCCACCGTGTACGCGGACGTGTCGGTGAGGAGCAGGTCTGCGGCGTCGCTCATCGTTTCTTCCTCACCCACCCGTTTCTCGAATGATCGACGGAACCGAACCTGGGCGATGCTTCCCGCCCGGGCTCCCAGCACGACGCGGACCTCGAGTTCGCCAGACCGCGACGGCCGTCGCACCCGTTCCGTAGACGGCCGAGAGTCCGAACACCACCCCGCTCACGAACGGGATCAAACCGACGATCGTCGCGACCCCCCAGCCCGCAAGGAATGCGGTCGCGGTTCCGCGAGACTCGCCGACCAAAACGCGGCCGACGGCGTGCGCGGTGACCACGGCGCCGACCAACATCAGCAGGCCGATCGCAAGGAGCGCGGCGAGACCGAGGGGCACGCCCACCACCGACGCGATCATCGCGATGGCCAGCACGGGCACAGCAACTGCGAGCACCAGCCCCCAACCCGCCGAGACCCACGGCGCCGTCCGCCCCGCGGCGGCCGTTCGGCCCAACGCGTGGGGCGCCAAGAACGAAAAGAGCAGGCCGAGCACGAGCGTCGACACGGCGACGGCCAGCCACGAAAGGAAGACCCCAAGGGCTCGAAGCGGCCCGCTCAGGTTGAACGAAACATGCTCGTTCACCCGTCCGCCCACGGTCGCGCCCTCTGCCACGATCGCGGCGTCGTGTGCCAGGACGTCGCCGCCGATCTGTGCCGTGGCCAGCAATCGCACCGAGCCGTCGAGCGCGATGACGCTGCCGCTCACCTGACCGGAAACGGTGATCTGGCCGTCGAAGACGACGACGTCGCCTCGCACGATCCCGGCCACCGTGACTCGCCCGGAGAAAACGACCACCTCTCCCACGGCTTCGCCCTGGGCAACAAGGACTCGACCGAGCAGGACCACCTGATCACCCGCACCACCGGCGGCGGGACCTGGCAACGGCGCCTCCGGCGAGGGAGAGGGGGCCGCAGAGACCGCGAACGCAGGAAAGGCAGGCACGAGGGCGAGCGCGATCGAGAGCACACCCGAGGCGACGCGTCGTCGATGCGTTCCGGTTGGCCCGAACATGGGCGCATCCTAGCGGCGGCTCCCCCCGTGTCCGTGGTTGCGGGTACGGTGTCCGCGTGACGCTCGACGTCTTCTCCCCAGCCGTCCGGGCGTGGTTCGAAGCCACGTTCGACGAACCGACCCCGGCGCAACGCGACGGCTGGTCGGCGATCGCGCGCGGAGATCACACCTTGATCCTCGCCCCCACCGGATCGGGAAAGACACTGGCCGCGTTCCTGTGGGCGATCGACCGCCTGGCTGCCGAGCCGACGCCTCCGGCACTGGAGCGCACGCGCGTCCTGTACATCTCGCCCCTTCGCGCGTTGGCCGTTGACGTAGAGAAGAACCTCCGCGCCCCGCTCGCCGGCATCGAACATGCCGCCGACCGCGCCGGTGTGAGGCTCCAGCACGAGACGTCCGTGGGGATCCGCACCGGCGACACGCCCGCGAACGAACGGAGGCAGCTGCTGAAGCGCCCTCCGGACATCCTCATCACCACGCCGGAGTCGCTGTATCTGATGCTGACGTCGTCCGCGCGAGAGACGCTCCGTGCCGTGCGATGGGTGATCGTCGACGAGATCCACGCGATGGCGGCCACGAAGCGGGGCGCGCATCTCGCGCTCTCGCTCGAGCGGTTGGAGCATCTGAGCGATGCGTCGCCACAACGGATCGGCCTGTCCGCGACGCAGCGGCCGCTCGAGGAGATCGCCCGCTTCCTGGGTGGTCAGACCTCGGATGGTCCACGACCCGTGACCATCGTCGATGCCGGGCACCGCAAGCCGATGGAGATCGAGGTCGTGGTTCCGGTGGAGGACATGGCCGAGCTGGGACGCCTGATCGACGTTCCAACGGGCGACCCGACGGCGTGGCCGAAGCCCGCGTCGATCTGGCCGGCGATCCACCCGAAGCTGCTCGAGCTGATCCGCGCGCATCACTCGACGATCGTTTTCGTCAACGCGCGACGCATGGCCGAACGCCTGGCGGCTCGCTTGAACGAGCTGGCCGGCGAGGACCTGGTCCGCGCACACCACGGCTCACTCGCACGCGAGCAACGCACCGAGGTCGAGGACGCGCTGAAAGAAGGCCGGCTCAAGGCGATCGTCGCTACGTCCTCGCTCGAGCTCGGCATCGACATGGGAGCCGTCGACCTGGTGATCCAAGTGGAGTCGCCGGGCTCGGTCGCGAGCGGACTACAACGGATCGGGCGCTCGGGACACCAGGTCGGCGAGCCCAGCCGAGGCAAGATCTTCCCCAAGTTCCGAGGGGACCTATTGGAGGCGGCGGTCGTCACACAACGGATGCGCGAGGGCTTGATCGAAGAGACCCACTACCCGCGCAACCCGCTCGACGTGCTGGCGCAACAGCTGGTGGCGATGTGCGCCGTCGACGAGTGGCACGTCGACGAGCTGGCCGCGCTCGTGCGTCGCGTCGCGAACTTCTCCGAGATCTCCGACGATGTGTTCGTCGCGGTGCTCGACCTGTTGGCCGGCCGGTATCCCAGTGACGATTTCGCCGAGCTGCGTCCCCGCTTGGTGTGGGATCGAACGAGCGGGATCGTGCGGGCACGAGAAGGCGCGGGACGGATCGCGATCACGAACGGCGGGACGATCCCCGACCGCGGCCTCTTCGGAGTCTTCCTGCCGGACGGGGCGCGCGTCGGCGAGCTGGACGAGGAGATGGTGTACGAGAGCCGCAGCGGCGAGGTGTTCCTGTTGGGCGCGAGCGCCTGGCGGATCCAGGACATCACACGGGACCGGGTCGTGGTCACGCCCGCGCCGGGCGAGCCCGGCAAGATGCCGTTCTGGAAGGGCGACAAGCCGGGGCGCCCGCTGGAGCTCGGACGCGCGCTCGGTGCCTTTACACGCGAGCTCGCGAGCTCGTCGCGAGCCGACGCGCTCCGCCGGCTCCGCGACGACGTGGGTCTCGACGAGCTAGCCGCGGAGAACTTGGTCAAGTACATCGACGACCAGCGGGATTCGACCGGCGCTCTGCCCGACGACCGCACGATCGTCGTCGAACGGTTCCGCGACGAGCTCGGCGACTGGCGCATCTGCATCCTGTCTCCGTTCGGACAACGCGTGCACGCCCCCTGGGGTCTGGCGATCGAGGCGCGTCTGGCGGAACGGGTCGGCCCCGGCGCGCAGGTGCTCTGGAGCGACGACGGCATCGTCATCCGCCTGCCCGAGGCCGAGGATCGGATCCCGCTCGACGACCTGCTCTTCGATCCGGACGAGATCGAGGACGACGTCGTCCGGGTCCTTCCGAGCACGGCGATGTTCGCCAGCGTGTTCCGCGAGGCCTCGGCACGCGCTCTGCTGCTCCCCCGTCGCCGTCCGGGCCAGCGAACCGCGCTCTGGCAGCAGCGACAGCGGTCCGCGGATCTGTTGAGCGCAGCCGCGAAGCATCCGACGTTCCCGATGCTCCTCGAAACCACGCGCGAATGTCTGCGTGACGTCTTCGATCTCCCTGCGCTTCGGGAGGTCATGACCGACCTGCGCTCGCGCACGACGAAGCTCGTGGCGGTCGACACCGAGCGTGCCTCGCCGTTCGCCCAGTCGCTCCTGTTCCGCTGGGTCGCCATCTATATGTATGAGGGCGACGCGCCTCTCGCGGAGCGCCGAGCCGCGGCGCTCGCGCTCGACCGCGATCTGCTCCGCGAGCTGCTCGGCGAAGAAGAGCTCCGCGATCTGCTGGACCCGGCGGCGTTCGACGAGCTGGAGCTGGAGCTGCAGGGACTGGCGGAGGGACGGCGTGCCCGCAACTCCGACGATGTCCATGACCTGCTCGTGAGCGTCGGCGACCTGACGGAGGAAGAGATCGCCGCCCGGACCGAACATGACCCGGCCGCATGGATCGAGCAGGTGCTGGCCGAGGGTCGCGCCTTCCTCCTTCGCGTCGCGGGTGAGCAGCGATTGGCAGCGATCGAGGATGTCGCCGCGCTCCGGGATGCGCTCGGCGTCTCTTTGCCTCTGGGTCTTCCGCGCGCGTTCACGGAGCCGACCGAGCGTCCACTGGAAACCCTGGTGGCACGCTACGCTCGGACCCACGCGCCGTTCCTGGCGAGCCACGCCGGCTCCCGTCTGGGCGCGGCGCCCGATCGGGTTCGGGGGGCGCTCGAAGCGCTCGAGGCGGATGGGCGCGTCACGCACGGCGAGTTCCGACCCAAAGAGGTCGGGAGTGGCGTCGAGCGTGAATGGTGCGATGTCGACGTGCTCCGCCGGCTGCGGCGACGGTCGCTCGCCGCTTTGCGGAAAGAGGTCGAGCCCGTCGACGCCTCGACCCTCGGCCGGTTCCTACCCGTGTGGCAGGGAGCCGCCACCCCGTCCGGGGGTCCGGAAGCGTTGCTCGAGGCGATCGCCCGGCTCCAAGGTGCCGCGGTGCCCGCGTCGATCCTGGAGCACGACATCTTGCCGGCGCGGGTGCGCGGCTTCCGTCCCGCCGACCTCGACGCGCTCTGCGCGAGCGGCGATCTGGTGTGGTTCGGCGCCGGTCCGCTCGGGGCGGACGACGGCCGCGTCTCGCTCTTCGTCCGGGATCGGGTGCGCTTGTTGGCGCCGCTCCCGTCGGATGAGCCTCCGCAGGGTCCCGTCCACGTCGCGATCCGCGACCATCTGGCCGGTCGTGGTGCCTCGTTCTGGCCCGACCTGGTCGCCGCGGCCGGAACGGGAGACGAGCACATCGTGCTCGCCGCGCTCTGGGATCTGGTCTGGGCCGGCGAGGTCACGAACGACACGTTGGCGCCGCTGCGCGCGCTGACCGCGAAGCGATCGCGCGCCGCGCCCCGTCCGGGAGCCAGGCCTCGCCCTGGCGCGCTCCGGCGAGCCGGCCCACCCGCAGGCGCCGGGCGGTGGTCATTGGTCGCACCGCTCCTAGAACCCGTCGCGAGCTCCACCGAGATCGCGCACGCGCGGGCGCTCCAGCTGCTGGATCGCCACGGCGTGCTCACCCGCGAAGCCGTGCTCGCGGAAGGGGTGCCGGGCGGATTCGCGGGCGTCTATGGGGTACTGAAGGCACTGGAGATGTCGGGGAAGGTCCGTCGCGGCTACTTCGTCGCGGGGTTGGGCGCGGCGCAGTTCGCCGTTCCCGGAGCGGTCGAGCGGATACGGACCATGCGGGAAACCCGCCACGGGGACGAACCAAGGGCCGTCTTGCTGGCCGCGACCGATCCTTCGCAGCCATACGGTGCGGCGCTTCCCTGGCCCGACGGACCCGGACGTCCCGGCCGTCAGGCTGGCGCGTTCGTGGTGTTGGTGGACGGAAATCTTGCCGCCTTCCTCGAGCGCGGTGCGCGGAGTCTGCTCACGTTCGGGGTCGAGGCGGACGCCTGGGTGGATGCTCTGGCATCCCTCGCGAAGGATGGCCGCTTGCGCAAGCTCGAGCTCATCCGGATCGACGGCGCTCCCGCCAGCGACTCACCGCTCGGCGACCGACTCCGCGGGGCCGGCTTCACCGACGGCTACCGGGGGCTCACGCTCCGCAGCTGAGGTCCGACCCATCCCCGCCGACCGACCTGTGGGCGCGGCCTTTGCCCGACCTGCGAGACTCGCGCTCAGATGGAACTCCATGCGAGCGGCACCACGTGGGCGATCGCGACCCCTCATACCGTAGCCACCGAGGCGGGCGCGGTGGCGTTCGAACGCGGTGGGAACGCGATCGATGCGGCGCTCGCCGCTGCCGTCACGCTCGCGGTGAGCTATCCCCATAACTGCGGCGTCGGCGGCGATCTGTTCGCACTGGTGCAGCGGCCCGACGGTGCCACGATCGCCATCAACGCGAGTGGACGTGCTCCAGCCGGGGTGGATCCCGACGCGCTGCGTGCCCGCCATGGCACAACCATGCCGGAGTGGGGACCCGACCCGATCACCGTCCCGGGCGCGGTGAGCGGTTGGGCGACCTTGCATGCGGAGGGCGCCCGCCTACCGTGGAACGAAGCGTTCGGTGCGGCGATCGCGCTCGCGCACGGCGGCGTGACGGTCTCCCGGTCGATGGCCGGAGCCCTCAAGGGGAACGCGGAGCGCTTCGCGTCTGATCCCGGGCTTGCCGGCGTGTTCTTCGCCGACGGCGAGCCGCTCCCCCGAGGCGCGCTCTTTCGCCAGCCGGCGCTCGGCGGCACGTTGCAGCGGCTTGCGACCGACGGCCCCCCGGCGATATACGGCGGCCCGATCGGCGAGCTGTATGCGGCCGGACTGCGAGCCGCCGGCTCGCCGATGACGGTGGAAGATCTCGCCGCTCATTCCGCGGACATCCTGGCGCCGCTCGTTGGGCGATACCGGGATCTCGACGTTCGCGTCGTGCCGCCGAATAGCCAAGGGTTCGCGCTGCTGCAGATGCTGGCGCTCGTCGAGCGGTTGGGGATCGATCCCGATCCCCTAGGCACCGACGCCGGCACACTGGCACTCGTCTTCGCGGCCGCGAACCGCGACCGTGATCGTCACCTGGCCGACGCCGATGCGATGCGCGTGCACCCTTCGACCTTGTTGGACGAAGGGCACCTCGCCGGCTTGGCAAGCGAGGTACGCGAAGCCGCTCCCAGTGTCCCGGGCCATCGCCACGGCACGGGCGACACGATCGCCCTCGTCACTGCCGACGCGCAGGGGTGGGCCGTGTCGCTGATCCAGAGTCTGTACGACAGCTTCGGCGCGGGGATCCTCGAGCCCGAGACCGGCATCGTCGCGCACGATCGTGGCGCCTGCTTCACGCTCGAGGCCGGCCATCCCAACGTGATCGGCCCTCGCAAGCGGCCGTTCCACACCCTGATGCCGGTGCTCGTTCACCGAGAGGGTCGTCTGGCGGCCGTGGCGGGTTCCATGGGTGGTGCCTCGCAGCCGCAGATCAACGCACAAAATCTCATCCGGGCCTTTGACCTGGGCATGCCTGCCGGCGAGGCAGTTACAGCGCCTCGGTTCACCGTCTGGGGCGACGGCGTGCCGCTCGTATGGGCGGAGGGTCAGGTGCCCAAGACAGCCTGCGATCGGCTCAAGGAGGCGGGCTTCCGGGTCGAGGCGAAGGACGACCTGGACGAAGCCGTCGGGCACGCGCATCTGATCATCGTGCGGTCAGACGGGTCGTTCGACGTAGGCTCCGACCCACGCGCCGACGGAGGCGCGTTGGCAACTTGAGGACCGAACCGCCAGACTCGCCGTGGACATGGCCCATCACCCCCCGATGTCGAGCCCCGGCAGCGAACTTCGCCGGGTGCGAAGCCTGATCGCCGACCTGGACGGAATCGTCTGGGAGGCCGACGCGCGCACCATGCTGTTCACGTTCGTGAGCCGCGGGTCGACGGACATCCTCGGCTACTCCCCGCAGGAGTGGCTGGCGGAGCCGACGTTTTGGGCCGACCACCTCCACCCCGACGATCGCGAACGGATGATCGCTCAGTTCGTGCGTGCCGCCACCGCGGGCTGGAGCTTCGACGCCGAGTATCGGTTCCTGTCCAAGAGCGGCTCCACGATCTGGCTCCGCGACCTCGGGCACGTGGTCCGCGACGTAGAAGGGCTCCCGACGCTCATCCGCGGCCTGATGGTCGACATCACGAAGCAGAAGTTGGTCGAGGAGGAACGCCGCAGCGCCGAGGAGCGATTCCGCACCGTGGTGGGGCGCCTTCCCGCCATCGTCTATCTCGAGGCGATCCAGGGTGCGACCGAAACGTCCCGCCCGCTTCTGTATGTCAGTCCCCAGCTGCAATCGATCCTGGGATCCACGCCCGAGGAATGGTTGGTCAACCCCTCGGCGCGTGCGGATCGCTTCGTCGCGGACGACCTGGAACGGGTCCAGCGCGAGCGGCGGCGCGTGGAGGCAACCGGCGAGCCTTTCAGCACGGAATACCGGATGCTCGCGCGCGACGGGCGCATCGTCTGGTTCCGCGACGAGGCCGTTCTCGTCCACGACAACGAGGGGTTGCCGGTCTTCTGGCAGGGGATCATGTACGACGTTACGCAGCAACGCGAGAGTGAAGAACGCGCTCGGGAAACCGAGACGCGGTACCGCGCCTTGGTAGAACAGCTTCCCGCGATCGTGTACTCCGAAGCCGTATCGGGCGAGAGCCTCGCGGTCACCTACATCAACGCGCGGGTGAGCGAGATCCTGGGCGTGACCCCCGCCGAGTGGATCCAGGACCCTCTGGGCAACTGGCTGGGCCGGATCCATCCGGACGACCGCGAGATGGTGGAGACGGAGAACGCGCGAGCAGAGCGCACCGGCGAGCCGTATTCGGCTGA